>CAYNNS010000019.1:0-16518 GCA_964398345.1 uncultured Gemmatimonas sp.
GTCGGGACCGCGCTCGAAGCCGCTGACCTGATCTGTTTTGCCGCCTCGGAGGCTCCGGCGTACATCACCGGCGCCGTGTTCGACATCAACGGCGGCGACCTCATGATGTGAGGGGGGGGGATGAAAGAGAGCACCAGGGTCCTGCTCGCACTCGGCGTCGGCCTCGCCGGCGGCATCGCGATCGCGCTCTCCGGCAGCGCCGGTTTGCTGCGCGCCGCGGATGCCGTCGCACCGGTCGGGACCCTCTGGATCAATGCCATCCGGATGACCGTGATCCCCCTGGTGATCGCCTTACTGATTACCGGGGTGGCTGGCGCCGCCGACCTCAAGAGCATCGGCCGGCTCGGAGGCAGAACCCTGCTCACGTTCTTCCTGCTGCTGCTCGGCACCGCGGTGGTGATGGTGCCCCTCGGAGTGCTCGCCTTTCGCTGGTTTCCCGGCACTGCGGGACGCCCGCCGCTCCCCGCTGGGGCGGCGGAAGCCGCGGGACAGCTCGCCGCCGGGGGCCCGGTACCGGGTTTCGCCGGGTGGCTCACCTCGCTCATCCCGACCAATCCGGTTGCCGCCGCAGCCAGCGGCGCCATGTTGCCGCTGATTCTGTTCACGCTGATTCTGGCCCTCGCGATCACGCGCTGCACGCCTGCTGCGCGTGACACCTTGCTGGGCTTTTTCAGGGCGCTGGCCGAGGCGATGCTGGTGATCGTGCGCTGGGTAGTGGCCCTCGCGCCGCTCGGCGTCTTCGCCCTGGTGCTGCCGCTCGCGGCGCACGGCGGCGCCGGCGTGGCGGGCGCCGTCGGCTTTTACATTCTGGTCTACTCGGTCGCCAGCCTGCTCGTGGTCCTGCTGCTCTACCCGGTCGTGGCCGTGGCCGGCGGGACGGCGCCCGGCCGCTTTGCCCGCGCCGCGCTCCCCGCCCAGACCGTCGCGTTCGCCTCCTCGTCCTCGATCGCCGCCCTGCCGGCCCTGATCGAGGGCGCCGAGCGCGGGTTAGGGCTTCCGGAGCGCATCAGCGGCTTCGTGCTGCCCCTCGCCGTGTCCACCTTCAAGCTCGCCGCACCGGTCTCCTGGACCGTCGGCGCGCTTTTCATCGGGCACTTCTACGGCATTCCGCTGGGAATGGGAGCGCTCGCGACGGTGGCGTTTGCCGCGATCTTCCTCGCCTTTGCCGCCCCGGGCGTGCCGCGCGGCGCCTTTCTCATGCTGACGCCGCTCTTTCTGGCGATCGGCTTGCCGGCCGAAGGCATCGGTATCCTGATTGCCGTGGATGCGATTCCCGACCTGTTCGCCACCGTCCTCAACGCCTCCGGCGACCTCGCCGCGGCCGCCATCGTCGGACGCAATAGCCGGCCGGACCCTTGTTGACCGTTCGCTGTTCGCCGTTCGCCGTTTACCGTTCACCGTTGACCAGGTCCACATGCGCCGCTACGCCCTGATCGCGCTGCTCGCCCTCACGCCGCACCGGCTCCATGCCCAGCTCGGACTGATCGAGGGACTCTTCCGCAACCTCGACAACGTCGGCGGGTTCTGGACCTACGCGGGGTTCCTGCCCCACTCAAACACGATGACCGGCGGCGCTCCCGGCAAGCCGGTCAAGCAGAGTGGACTTCAGGGCCCGGGTCTGGCGTTCACCTTTCACATGGGCGCCGCCGGCCGCGATGCGCAGCGGGCCCGCAGCGAGCGCGCCCCGACCGATACCGCCCCCGCGTGGCGCTTCGAGCTCGCGATCGCGTACTCCCACATCACCGGCTTTCGCTCCCAGAATCCGAGCTTCGACCTGCGCGGCTCCATTCGCGAGCTGCCTCGGCTCGCCTGGTTTGCCGAGTATCACCCGGAGCGGAGGATCAGTCCGTACTTCGGCGTGCACATGGGGTTGGTGAACCTGCAGAGCGTGGCGATCTACGACAGTACCGGCGCCTACTATCCGATCAGCGGCTCGACCTGGGAGGTGGGCGGCGCGTTGGGAGCCGCGCTCAACTTCAAAGCGGGCAACGAATACTTCGCGCTCTTCGTCGAGCCGGGCTATACGCTGCGCAACGTGGTGAGCCTCGACTGGGGTGGCCAGAACAGCAAGACCATCCCGGCGCGTTTCCCGCGCAGCCTGCGCTTCACCGGCTGGGAAGTTGCCGCGGGGGTCGAGTTTCATATCCCGCGCGCGCCCGGTCGATGAAGCCGTAGTCCTCCCCCGAGCTGGACACCGAGAAGAGGGCGTAACCCATCCACCGCAGGCTCGCGCTCAAGGGAGGCGGGTTCGTGGCGCTCTCCGTCGCCGGCACTCGCGGGTTAGTGGGCCAGCGCAGCTGCCGCCATTCCCGACGACCCCTCCGCGTTGCGCTCCGACGCGGCCGCCTGCGATCGGGGTCGGCGCTTACTCCGATCGCATCGCACGCAGCGGGTCGACCCGCGCCGCGCGCCACGCGGGGACCAGGCTGGCGACGATACCGGCGAGCCCCAGCGCGCCCAGCGCCGCGCCGAGCGTGGCGGGATCGAACGGGCGCACCCCATAGAGCAGCGCACCCAGCGCCCGGCCGGCGGCAAGCGCGAGCACGAGGCCGGCAGCCAATCCCGGCAGGATCGCGCGCAGGGTCCCGGCCAGCACCATAGCCTTGAGTCGCCGAGGCGAAGCCCCCAGTGCCCTGCGCACCCCGATCTCGCGGGTGCGTTGTGCCACCGCGTAAGACACCACCCCATAGATCCCCACCAGCGCGAGCAGTAGCGCCAGGCCCCCGAAGCTCGAGAGCATGAGCATGGTGAAGCGCTTGTCGGCCACCCGGCCTGCCACGACCTCCGGCATGCTGCGCAGGAGTCCCGGAACCTCGGGATCCAGGCTGCGGATCGCACCGCGGAAGGCCGGCGCGGCGCTCGCCTCGGGCAGCAGCGTCCGTATCGCGTAGATCACGGCATTGGTGCGGTAGGGCGGCCGCTGCCGGTAGTCGAAGTAGTAGGTCGGCTTGAGCGCTCCGGTGAGCGAGCTGGCCCGCACACTCCGCACGACACCGACGACCGTAAACCACGGTTCGGTATCGCCGGCGGCGTCCATGCCGCTGGGTCGCAGTCGCTTGCCCAGGGGATCCTGCCCCGGCCACTCCTGGTTGGCGAAGGCCTCGTCGATGACGACCACCCGGGGCGCGGTCTCGTCGTCGCCTGGACCTAACCCGCGACCCTGCAACACCGCCATCCCCATGGCCTTGAAATAATCCCCGCCGATGACCCGATAGACCGCATAGGCATTGAACGGCCCCTTGGGGTCGAGCGGTTTGCCTTCGATATGGAGCGAGCCGCTGGGTCCACCGCTCTCGAGCGGCAGCACGTTGGTGAATCCCACCGCCTGGACGCCCGGCAATGCGCCGAGCCGCGCCAGCAATTCGGTGTGAAACTGCGCCCCCCGGGGGGAGTTGCCGGGATAGTTCGCCGACGGCAGGTCGACGCTGAGTGCCAGCGCCCCCGTCGCGTCGAAACCCTGCTCGATCGCCATGACCCGCTGGAATGACTTGATCAAGAGCACCGAGCCCGCCAGCAGCGCCACGGCCAGCGCCACCTCCGCCGCGACCAGGATGTTCCACGCCCGCATCTTGCGCATGCTCGCCATCCCGACGGCGGCTTCGCGCAACTCGGTCACCGTCGAGACATTCGAAAGCCGGAGCGCCGGAATCAACCCGAACCCGAGCGTCGTGGCGATGGTGATTCCCAGGGCGGCAACGATCACCCAGCCGTCCACGCGCACCAGGTCCATGCGCAGCGTTGCCGGTGCGAGCGGAGTGAAGAGCTTGAGCAATCCCGCTGCGAGCAGGAGTCCCGCAAGCGCTCCCATCACCGCCAGCATCACGCTCTCGGTCAGCAGCTGCCGGGCCAGCCGGAGCCGCGTCGCCCCGAGGGCCGAGCGAACCGTCAGCTCGCCGAGGCGTGCCGTCCCCCGCGCCAGCAGACCGCTCGCGAGATTGGTACACGCCGCAAGCAGAAAGACTCCGGACGCGGCAAGCAGCAGCCAGAGTGGCTTCTGGAGCGTGGCGGTTTCCGCTTGTTGCAAGCCCGTGACGACCGCGCCGGTCGCATGGAAATCCGGGTAGTGAAACGGGTTCAGGGCCGCGAGGATGCCGGCAAGCTCGCGTTCCGCGGCGGGAGCGGTGAGCTTCGGCTTGAGCCGCCCCACCACCTCCCAGTTGTGTGACGTGCGAGACTTGCTCTGGTCCATCAGCTCCATCGGCCACCAGATCTGGATGTGGTCCGGGTACTCGAATCCTGGCGGCAATACCCCGATGACCTGAAAGTCGTATCCCAGCTTGAGCCGTACGTGCTCCAGCGAGGCCGGCGCTCCGAGTGCGCTGCGCCAGAGCTCGTAGCTCACAACGGCCACCGGCGCCGCACCGAGGCGGTGATCCTCAGCTGCAGGAAGCCGACCGAGCACCGGACGCAGAGAAAAGACCCTGAAGAAGCCCGCCGAAACCGTCGCGTTCCGCACCCGGAGCGGCGTACCGGTTCCCACGACCGTCGCCGCCCAGGCGCCATAGCTCGTCATGGCCGCGAAGGAGCGCGAGCGTGCTTCGAGATCGAGGAAGTTTGCCCATGGCACGGACGCGGTTCCCTGCTCTATCCGCTGCTCGATCGCCACCAGACGATCGGGATCCTCGTAGGGCAAAGGCCGGAGCAGCACGCGGCTCACGATACTGAACATCGCGGCCACCGCCCCGGTACCGAGGCCGAGCGTCAGCACCGCCGTCAGCGTGAAGCCGGGATTCTTGCGGAGCACGCGCTGTCCCACGAGAAGGTCCTGCCATAGGGCGCCCAGGCGTTCAGTCCGGCGCACGGTGGCCCGACGCCGCCGCTCGATCGCCCGGCACTCGGCTTCCACTCGTGCTGCATCGCCGAAGGAGGCGCGCGCCTCGGCCTCGGCCTGTTCGCGCGGAATGCCGCGCTGCATCAGCTCGGCTATTCGCTGCTCGAAGTGAAACGCCAGCTCCCGGCGCACGTCTTCAGCCACCGGAGGGGTGCGCGAGAGCGGCAGCCGCTCGTCGTCGAGCTCCCGCTTCATGAGAGCGAGCCCCCGGGCCGCGCTTCCAGCACCCGCGTGAACACCTTCATGTAGCGCCGCCAGGCACCGATCTCCTGCTGCAGGGCACGCTGACCTGCGCGCGTCAGGCTGTAGACGCGAGCCTCGCGTCCGCTCTCCGCCGTGCGCCACTCCGACTCGATCCAGTCGCGCTCCTCGAGCCGGCGCAACGCCGGATACAACGCTCCCTCCTCGATGCGCAGCTCGTTGTCGGAGCATTCCCGCAGCCAGCGCGACATGGCGTAGCCGTGAGCGGGGCCCCAGCTGAGGGTCTTGAGGATGAGGACGTCGAAGGTGCCTTTGAGGAGTCGCAGCTGGTTGTCCGCCATACCTAAGACTTTATAGTATAGCCCCGACTTTGTCCAGCGAACGCTTATTCTTCGGAATGCCGCATCCCTTTCAGCTCGTCGACGTCTTCTCCGAGCAGCCGTTCCTCGGCAATCCGCTGGCCGTCGTGCACGAGGCCGACGGGCTTTCCGACGAGGCCATGCAGACCATCACCCGCTGGATCAACTTTTCCGAGACGGCGTTCCTGCTACGGCCCACCGTGTCGGACGCCGATTACCGGGTCAGGATCTTCACTCCGGCCCGCGAGCTGCCCTTCGCCGGGCACCCGACGCTGGGCAGCTGCCAGGCCTGGCTCAACCAGGGCGGCAAACCGCGGAACCCCGGGCTGATCGTGCAGGAGTGCGCCGCCGGCAACATCCCGATCCAGCGGCGCGATAAGACGCTGGCCTTCGCCGCTCCGCCGCTGATTCGCAGCGGTCCGGTCGACGAAGCGACGCTCGAGGAGCTCGCCAGGGTGATGCAGGTGGATCGCGCGACATTCGTCACCGCGCAGTGGGCGGACAATGGGCCCGGCTGGGTGGTCGTGATGCTGGAGTCCGCCGAGGCGGTGCTGGCCGTCGAGCCGATCCGGCAGTATTCCACGCAGCTCGACCTCGGTATCGTCGGGCCGTATCCGGCCGGCAGCGAGGCTGCCTTCGAGGTCCGGGCCTTGTTCACCAATCAGCGCGGCGACATCGGCGAGGATCCGGTGACCGGCAGTCTGAACGCCTCGCTCGCGCAGTGGCTGCTGTCGAGCGGCCGGGCGCAGGCCCCGTACACCGCGAGCCAGGGAACCCGGCTCGGCCGGAAAGGACGGGTCTTCATCACTCAGGACGGCGACGGGACCGTCTGGGTGGGTGGTCGCGCGACGACGCTGTTCAAAGGAACCACCGCGTTCTAGCGCTTGCGGATCGCTTTCCCGGCCAGCGCGCCGGTCGGGGTGCCGTCCGCGACCGCGGCCCGGCCGTTCACGAACACCCAGCGCATGCCCACGGAGAGCTTTTCCGGCTCGACGTACGTGGCCTGTTCGCGAATCGTTCTGGGATCGAAGACGATCACGTCGGCGAAGTACCCTTCCCTGAGTAACCCGCGCTCCGGGAGCCCGTACACTTCCGCCACCTGCCCCGAGGAGGCCCGCACCATCCGCTCCATGGTGATCACCGGCTTGTCGAGTACGTAGCGGCGGAGCTTTCGCGGATAGGTGCCGTACAGGCGCGGGTGACCCGCCGACCCGTCGGAGCTCGTCATGACGAAAGGATCCTTCATGAAGGTCTCGATGTCCGCCTCCGTCATGTTGAACGACGCCACTCCCATGTCGCCCACCGTGCCGATCAGCTGGAGCGCCGCCTCGACGGCACCTTCCCCCTTCTCCGCCGCCACCTGCTTGAGCGTCTTGCCGACGTAGGGCCGCGCCGGCGCGGCGCCTCCGGTGAGCAGCAGGGTACTGTCGCCACCCCGGCGCCGGAGGTTCTCCCGCATCTCCCCCAGCAGCTTCTCCCGGAGGCTCGGATCGGCGATGCGGAGTCTGAGCGAATCGCGCCCGCCGGACTCGGCCCAGCGCGGTACCAGCGAGGCCACGAGACTGGTGCCGCTCGCCGTCCAGGGATACTGATCCGCCACCACGAGGTGCCCGCTCGCGCGCTCGGCCCGCATCAGCGCGAGGACGCTGTCGGCGTAGCCCCACACGTCCACGCCGAGCGCCTTCACGTGGCCGATGTTGGTAGTGAGGCCGGTTTCCCGTCCGATGCGGATGCATTCGCGCACCGAGTTGAGCAACCCGATGGTGTAGGAGCTCTCGTCGCGCTGGTGCGAGTCGTAGACGCCGCCGTAGGGAGTGGCGCCTTTGATGACGGCGATCACTTCTTCCGTGCTGGCGTAGCTCTGCGGCGCGTAGAAGAGTCCCGCTCCCACCCCGAACGCGCCCTCTTTCATGGCCTCGGCGATGAGCGCTTTCATGGCTTCGATCTGCGCGGGCGTCGCGGCCGCCGAAGAGCTGCCCATAACCCGCACGCGCGCCGTGCCGAACCCCGCCAGCGCGTAGGTGTTGGTGCCGATGCCCAACCGCTCCGCTTCGCCCATCACTCTGGCCACTTCCAGCGGCCCGCGTCCGTCGGCGCCGGTCACCACCGTCGTGACGCCCTGCATCAGCGCGCCGGTATTGCGGCGGCGCTCCTCGCTCAGGTTGGGCAGTCCCTCGAACGAGTGGGTATGGGGATCGATGAACCCCGGTGCGACGATCAGCCCTGTCGCATCGATAACGCGCTTCGCGCTAAGCGCTAGGCGCATAGCGCTCTGCGCATCGGCAACGAACACGATACGCTCTCCCCTGATTCCGACGTCCAGTTGGCGCGCCGCTCCGCCGGTACCGTCGTACACCAGGCCACCCCGGATCAGCACATCGACGGTATCGCGTTGCGCCTGAGGCAACAGGAGTAGAAGCGCCAGCAGCAGCATGAAGGCTCCTTGGGAGACCGGCTAAGCTATGCTTATCCCCATGCCGTCAGCAATCGGACTCTGTGAGAGCTGTGATTTCGCTCGCGTCATCACGAGCGGCAAGGGCTCCACCTTCTGGCTCTGCACGAAGTCGGAGAGCGATCCTCGCTTCCCCCGTTATCCCGCGCTCCCGGTGCTCCACTGTTCCGGCTACGAACGAAAGGACGGAGAGGCGGCCCGGGCCTGACCATGCCGCGCTCCGACAATCTGCGCGGCGCGGCGATCATGCTCGTCGCGGTCGGCAGTTTTTCCGTGATGGATGCGGGGCTCAAGCTCCTCTCGCCGCACTATTCCCCGATGCAGGTAGCCGCGCTGCGCGGCCTTTCCACTCTCCCGATTGCTCTGGCCTACGTGCTGCTCCACGGCGGGCTCGGCCAACTGCTCCGGGTGCGCTTTGGCATCCATCTCTTGCGCGGCGTGCTCGGCATTTCGAGCCTGGTCACCTTCACCTACGGCTTGCGCCGGCTCGGGCTGTCCGAGACCTACTCGATCTTCTTCGTCGCACCGGTTCTCATCACCGTGTTCGCGGCGCTCTGGCTCGGCGAGCAGATCGGCCGGCGGCGCTGGGTCATCATTGCCCTGGGGTTCGTCGGAACCCTGATCGTGCTGCGTCCCACGGGTCGCGGCGCCTTGACGCTTTCCGGCGTGGCCATTCTCTCGACCGCCGTTACCTATGCGGCCTCGGCAATCACGACACGGGTGCTCGGCAAGACCGACAGCACCCAGAGCATGGTCTTCTGGCTCGTGGCGATGGTGGCCGTCGGCGCCGGAGCGCTGGCGTTGCCGGAGTGGCGGCCCGTCCAGCGCGAGCACTGGCCCGCCATCGGATTGATCGCGGCCGGCGGCTCCGTCGGGCAATGGGGCATCACCGAAGCGTTCAAACGGGGCGAGGCTTCGTTCATCGCGCCACTCGAGTATACCGCGCTGCTCTGGGGCATCGGCCTGGACTGGACGCTCTGGCACACGCTGCCTGGCCCGGTCACGCTGCTCGGCGCCGGCGTCATCATCGCCTGCGGCGTTGCCCTGCTGCGGAGTGAGCGCGAGCACGCCGAAGCCGAGCACCCCTGACGATGCTGCTGCACGAGCTGGTGGTGACCTCGGCGGCGGTGCGGGCCACCAGCGCCCGCCGTGAAAAGACCGCCCTGCTCGCCGCGCTCCTCAAACGGCTCGAACCGGCGGAAGTCGGTATCGCCATCGGCTTTCTCACCGGCTGGCCGCGACAGGGCCGCATCGGAGTGGGCTGGGCGACCCTCGCGGCTGCTCAGGCGCCGAGCGCGGCGGCCACGGCGACACTCACGCTGCTCGAGGTGGACGCGGAGCTGACCGGACTCAAGTCGCTGAGCGGCGCCCGCTCGACCGCCGAGCGCAAGCGCCGCCTCGGAGAAGTGCTCCGCCGCGCGACGGCGATCGAGCAGGAATTCCTCCTCGCGGTGCTGACCGGCGAGATCCGCCAGGGCGCACTCGAAGGTGTGATGCTCGAGGCGGTGGCGCGCGCCGCCGGGCTCCCCGCCGATCGAATCCGCCGCGCCACCATGCTCGCCGGCGACCTGGCCACAGTGGGGCAGGCGGTGCTCGAGCAGGGCGAGGCGGCGCTCGCGCAATACGCGATTCAGCTCTTTCGGCCGCTGCAGCCGATGCTCGCCGAGTCGGCGGCCACTCCCGCCGAAGCCCTCGCCGCTCTGGGCACCGCCGTCCTCGAGTGGAAGCTCGACGGCGCACGCATCCAGGTGCACCGCGACGGAGACCGCGTCGCCGTTTACACCCGCAATCTGAACGACGTCACCGCCGCCGTCCCCGAAGTGGTCGAGGCGGTGCGCGCACTCGACTCGGGAGCGCTGATCCTCGATGGCGAGGTGATCGCCCTGGCACCGGATGGGAGGCCACTCCCGTTTCAGGAGACGATGCGGCGCTTCGGCCGCAAGCTCGAGGTCGAAGCCCTTCGCGCCGCGCTGCCGCTCACCCCGTTCTTCTTCGATCTGCTCCACCACCGCGGCGACGACCTGCTCGACGCTCCGCTCGAAGCCCGGCTCGCCCGGCTCGATACCGCGCTGCCGGAGCGGCTGCGGGTGCCCCGCACCGTCACGGCACAGGTTGCCGCGGCCGATGCGTTCCTGGCGGAGGCGCTGCGGCGAGGCCACGAGGGCATCATGGCCAAGGCCCCGAACGCGCCTTATGCCGCGGGCCGCCGGGGCGCCGCCTGGCTCAAGATCAAGACCGCCCGCACCCTCGACCTGGTGGTGCTCGCGGTGGAGTGGGGCTCGGGGCGGCGCCGCGGCTGGCTGCGCAACCTTCATCTGGGCGCACGCGACCCTGCAACCGGGGGGTTCGTGATGCTGGGCAAGACGTTCAAGGGGATGACCGACGCGCTGCTGGAGTGGCAGACCCGCGAGCTCCTGGCTCGCGAAACCCACCGCGAAGGCAATGTCGTCTACGTGCGACCCGAGCTGGTGGTGGAGGTAGCCTTCAACGAAGTGCAGCGGAGCTCCCAGTACCCCGGCGGTGTGGCGCTGCGCTTCGCGCGCATCAAGGGCTACCGGCCCGACAAGAACGCGAGCGAAGCCGACACCATCGAGACCGTTCGCACGCTCGCCTAGCCGCCGGTCGCGCGGGCGATCATCTCCACTAGCTCCCGCGTCACCGGGACCTCGATGCCGTGGCGCTCGGCGCCCCGGAGTATCGGTCCTCCGATCGCGTCCAGCTCGGGTGGCCGCCCCGCCGCCACGTCCTTCTGCATCGAGCTGCGCAGCGAATCGGGAAAGCTCTCGAGGGTGGCCAGCGTCTGGGCGACATCGATCCGCGCGCCTTCCGCGACGGCCACCGCGCAGGCCTCGCGCACGGACTGTGCGAAGCGCCGCGCCCATCCGGAGTCCCCGCGGAGCCCGCCGACGTCGCGGCCCGCCGCGGTGGTATTGAGCGCCATCGGCGCCAGCAGCACCAGCTTGCGCCAGAGCAGGGTGCGCTCGTCGGGCTCGAAGCTCACGCCACAGCCGAACGCCATGAGCTGGTCGGCGGGCCGGGTTAGGGTTTCCTTTCCCGCCGCCGCGAACCCGAAGCGCACGAAGCTCGAGCGGTGGACGATGTGGCCCGCACCGCTGCGCTCGAGCTCGGCGGCGATCGTCGCCGGAATCACCGGCTCGCTCCCAAAGGTCCGGCGCAGGCGCGCCACGTGATCGATGCCGTTGAGCAGGGGGACGACGTGCCGCGCCTGTTCCGGGTGGCGCACAGCCGCCAAGGCGGCCTCGAGCTGCGTGGCCTTGGTCGTCACCCAGAGCAGGTCCACCGGCTGATCCAGGTCGGCGCCGAGCGTGACCGGTGCCGTACGGTTTCCGAGCGGGCTTGCCAGCGTGAGTACCGCCGGGTGGGAGCCGAGGCTTTCCCGGCGAACCAGGAGCAGCACCGGCTCTCCGGCCGCCGCGAGCACCGCGCCGACAAAGCCCCCTACACCGCCGACCCCCAGGATCGCGTGCCGCACTTTACGCTGGCGCCCCGGGCTCGGTGCGGGTCGTCCGGGTGGCTGACCAGTACACTCCCAGGCAGACGAGCGTGAGCAACGATGCCGCAAGGAACGCGGCGCCGGGCAGATGCACGGGGGCCGACGGCGCGGTGAAGCGGCCGAAGAGCTGAGTCATGAGCAGGGGCCCCCCGATCGCGGCGAGCGACGCCAGTCCCGCGACCGCGCCCTGCAGCTCGCCCTGGGCCTCGGGAGCAATGCGGTGCGACATCAGCGCGTTGGTCACCGGGAACACGATCGCTCCGAAGAACCAGGTGGCGAGCCAGGCGAACATCATCCAGCCTTGGGTGGCGCTCGCATAACCCGCATAACCGATCGTGGCCACGCTCACCCCGACCAGCGCCACGCGCCGCTCGCCCAGCCGCGGCACCAGGAGGCGCAGGACCGTCATCTGACTGGTGACCATGATCCCCCCGACCAGCGCCAGCGACGCGCCGATCATCGCCTCGGACCAGCCGAAGCGCAGTTTGGTGTAGAAGCTCCAGGTCGAGGGGAATACCTGGTTGGCCACCATCCACAGAAAGAGCGCGGCGAGCAGGCCGCGCACCACCGGATGCTTCTGCATCTGCCGGAAGGTCCCGAACGGATTGGCGCGCTTCCAGTCGAAGGCCCGCCGCCGCCCGAGGGGCAGCGACTCGGGCAGCACGAAGGTGCCGTACACGAAGTTGAGCAGGCTGAGCGTCGCCGCGGCGAAGAACGGCGCCCGCGGCCCGAAGTGCCCGAGCAAGCCGCCGATCGCCGGCCCGATGATGAATCCCAGCCCGAACATCGCGCTGATGACGCCGAAGTTCTGGGCCCGGCGTTCGGGCGGGCTGATGTCGGCGACGTAGGCGTACGCCGGGGTGAACGACGCGCCCGCCATTCCCGAGATCGCACGACCTACCAGCAGCCAGCCCAGTGTGGGGGCGAGGCCCATGATGATGTAGTCGACACCGAGCGAGCCGATCGAATAGAGCAGCACCGGTCGCCGCCCAAAGCGGTCCGAGAGCCCGCCGAGAATGGGGGCACAGAGGAACTGCATGGCGGCGTACAGGAAGGCGAGATAGCCGCCATAGATGGCGGCTCGGCTGACGCTGGTTCCGGTGATGCTGACGAGCAGTTTCGGGAGGACGGGGATGATCAACCCGAACCCGATCGTGTCGAGCAGCAAGGTGATCGCGATGAATGCGATCGCCTTGCGGCTCGGCGCGGCTGGGGCGGTCACCGGGAGTGCGGCGGTGTTTATGGCGCGGCGGGCGGCGATCCGGCCGAAGTATTCCGCTCGATGACGCGCATGGATTCGTACATCCGGAAGAAGACGATCAGCAGCTCGCAATAGAAGCGGATCACCAGCGGCCCCAGAATGATCACGATGAGCCCCGCGATCTTCGGGTCGATCGGCAGGGGCGAGCTGAAGGAGGACGAGCCTCCCATGATCGACACTCCGGCGAGCACGACCCCGATCGTGGCGAGCCAGAAGAGAATCTGGATCACGACCGGCGAGATCATTTTGCGGAACGCGAGAAAGTCTCCCATCGTGGCCTCCAAGAGGTGGGTGGGCCCGGCGCGGGCGCCTGGAAATGCCGCTGATCCGGTGAGATCCTCGGCCCAAGCTACGCCCGCCCGAGCCTGACCGCTACCCGACGTCACAACCTCATGTGAGGCAGGGACCGCGACCGCTACGGAGCCTTGCTGAAACCCTTCCCGAGCGCCTTCAGAGTCATTTGATAGATCCGGCGCTCCAGCTCGCCGGTGCTGCCGCATTCCGCCGTGTTCGGCGGCGGTCGGGGAATGTCCACCGCGGTCGCGAAGATGATGGTGCGCAGGGAGATCTCGTCGTTCTCGCCTGGAGTCAGGAACGTCACCATCGACATCGAGATGCGATAGATCTCGGCGAAGATGCCGTTGATGTCCTGCCCGCACTCCAGGTACGTCGCGAGTGATTTGCCGCCAAGGTCCGAGCGCCGGTAGAACTTGGCGTTGCCGATCATCAGTTTGCTGGAGTCGCGGATGTCGGCGGGAATCTTGAGCTCAGTGTAGACACTCGCCAGCGCGGCAAAGACCTTGCCGACGCGCTCGAACCGGCCCGGGGCATCGGCGGCGGGCGGCATGCTGAGGTTGAGCGCGATTCCCATGGTGTCGCTGATCTGCTTGGACAGCTCGTTGAGCCGCACCGCGCGCGCGCCAGGCGTGTACCAGGGTCGGTCCGTCTGGGCCGCGGCCGAGGTCGCCAGCAGCGCGAAACCGAGACAGCCGAGGGCGATCCGCATGGTCACATGCGACCGTTGTGCACCCGCGCCACCGTGAGGTTGAAGCCATCGGGATCGGTGAGCATGAAGACCCTGCCCCAGTGGACGTCCTTGGGGCCGTCGACCGCGAGGCCCGTCGCCTTGACCGCGGCGGCGAGCTCGTCGACGTCCTGGTCTACCGGCAGGAAGAACCGCATGCCCACGCCCTTCTGGCGATCCCGTCCTTTGGCAAAGTCATCCTGCGTCAGGTTGATGCGCGCCTGGCCGGCCACCATCCTCACGCCATTCAGCTTGCCGAGCTGTTCATAGCGCTCCTCGATGGTGAACCCGAGCTTCTCGTAGAACTTCGTGCTGTGCTCGAGGTCATTCACGGTCAGGATCGGCGCGATAGCGATCGCGTTGAGATTCGTCGTCGCGGTGGCCATGGTCTTCCCTCCGTTGCGGTTTCGCACAATCTAACGCCGTTCTTGTGCGCTGGCCGCGGGCGTTATTCGTACCGCAGCGCCTGCATCGGGTGCACGCGCGGGGCACGCAGCGCCGGCAGCTAGCCCGCCCCGAAGGCCACCAGCACCGAAAGGATGGTTGCCGACCCGAAGAGCGCGTGCACCGCGAGGCCCGTGAAGACTTTCTGCGACCGTTCCAGGTCGCGAAACATCGCGTAGCTGAAGACGACGTCGCAGTCGCCCGCCTGCCCGCAGGACTGCCCACCGGGCTCGGGGCCGGGGTTGCCCAGGTTTACCAGCCGCCCCGGCTGGGCAACCGGAAGCGGCCTGAGCAGCGTCTGTTCAAAGAGCGAGAAGATCGCCGCGTTGGCCGCGATCGCGACGGCGCTCACAAAAGGAGTTCTGCGGAGCACACGGAGCGCGATTCGGAGGTTGCGCATGGAGGCGTCCAGATGATTGGCGGGTCAATGATTCGTCGCGTCTCCGAAAAGTTGCAGTGCCCAAGGTATGTTTCGAGCACTCATGCGCCGCTTCGCCCTGGTGCCCCTGCTCGCCCTGATCGCCCCGCGCCTGGGCGCTCAGGGCCTCGCCAGCCCCTTCGGCAGTGTCATGCAGAAGGTGGACAGTACCACTGTGAGAGTCGAGTACTACCGGCCCTCCGTGCGCGGACGAAACATCTTCGGCGCGCAGGTGCGGTGGGGGGTGACCTGGACGCCCGGCGCCAATTGGGCAACGACGCTCGACGTAGACCACGATGTCATGTTCGAGGGTAAGCCCCTGCCCCGCGGCAAGTACTCGCTGTGGATGATCCCGGCGGAGCGACCCGATTCCTGGACCGTGATCCTGAATCGCTCGGCGCGGCGCTTTCACACCCAGAAGCCCGATCCTTCCGACGATCAGCTGCGCTTCAAGCTCCCCGTCGACTCGGCGGCCCACCTCGAGCTGTTGACCTTCTCCTTCCCCGTGGTCAGCCACACCGGCGCCACCCTCGAGTTCCACTGGGCAGGTACCGTGTTGCCGATGCGCATCGAATTCGGCGTCACGGCCACCGCGGCCGCGGCAGCGCATCCCTGGTCCAGTTATCTCGGCAGCTACGAGCTGCGGGATGTGGGTGACCCGCGAGCCAAACCGCTACCCCTCGACATCACCCAGCGCGGCAACGCGCTTTGGGTTCACACCGTGCCCGAGGCGGTCGAGGAGGGTATGGACGTGGAGTTCGATCTCGTGCCAGCGGGCGGCGACAGCTTCCACGCTCGCCAATACAAGAACGGCAAGCTCGTCGGTACCGAGTTGGATGAGCTGATCACTTTCAAGCTCGATGGTAGCCGCGCGACCGGACTCGAAATCCGCGGCATCGCCGAGGCCAAGCTGTTGTCACGGGGGACCCGCAGGCAGCCCTGACGCGGGTGGCCGAGCCACGCAGGGCGGGATACATTCGCCGCATGAAAACACTGACCGTCTTGTCCGCCTCGACCGCCTTGGCCACCCTGCTGCACGCCCAGGGCAATCCCCAGCGCAACACCCAGCAACAGACCACGACCACCCCTCAGCAGCAACAGCCCCAGCGCCCGCTGCCGCCGCCCGAGGAGAAGAGCTCGGTCACCAAACACACGGCGCGGATCGGCGGGCAACAGATCGCCTACACGGCGACTGCGGCGACCTATATCATCAAGGCCGACGACGGCAGCCCCAAGGCGGTGTTCTTCTTTGTCGCGTATACGCGCGATGACGCCGATCCTGTCAAACGGCCGATCGCGTTCGTCTACAACGGGGGCCCCGGCTCCGCCTCGAGCTACACCCACATGGGGCTCGGCCCGCGGCGCACCGTGCTCACCGACGACGGCTTCGGCATGCCGGCGCCCTATACCACCGTGGAAAACAACGACTCCTTCCTCGACGCCACCGATATGGTGTTCGTGGACGCGGTGTCGACCGGGTACAGCCGGCCGGTTCCCGGGGAGAATCCCGCCCAGTTCTACGGGCTGCAGAACGACGCGAACATTTTCTCCGATTTCATCTATCAGTACCTGACCCGCAACGAACGCTGGGGCTCGCCCAAGTTCCTGATCGGCGAGAGCTACGGCACCACCCGCTCGGCGATGCTGTCCTCGACCCTGCAACACCGCCACAACGTGTATCTCAACGGGATCGTGCTGGTCTCGACGGTGGGGTTCGGCAACTGGGGCGCGGACGACCGCACCATCTTCTTCCTGCCGACGCTCATCGCCTCGGCCTGGTACCACAAGGCGCTGGCCCCGGACCTCCAGAAGCTGAGCATCGGGGAAGTCACCAAACAGGCGCGGGACTTCGCGCACGGCGAGTATGCCGCCGCCCTTGAGAAGGGTGACGAGCTGCCCGCGGCGGAGCACCAGCAGGTGGTCACCAGGCTGGCCCGGCTCACGGGGCTCTTGCCCACGTACCTCGAGCAGACCAACCTGCGGGTGAGTCCGCAGCGCTGGTTCAAGGAGCTGC
>CAYNNS010000019.1:16618-20452 GCA_964398345.1 uncultured Gemmatimonas sp.
TACCTCGAGCAGACCAACCTGCGGGTGAGTCCGCAGCGCTGGTTCAAGGAGCTGCTGCGCGACAAGCGCCTCACCGTGGGCCGCATCGACGCCCGCTTCACCGGCATGGACGCCGACGCCGCCGGCGAGCGCGACGAGTACGACCCCAGCCTCGCCTCCTACGACGGCTCCTTCGTCGCGGTCTTCCAGGATTACGTGCACCGCGAGCTCAAGTGGAACAGCGACCTCTATTACACCCTCAGCGCCAACGTACAGCCCTGGGATCAGGGTCAGCCCGGCCAGCCCGCCGAGGCGCTGCGTTCGGCGATGACCCAGCAGGGGACGCTGCGCGTGTTAGTCGCCGCGGGCTACTATGACGTCGCCACGCCCTTCAACGGGATCGAGCAGACCGTCTCCCACATGGGGCTGGAGCCGACGATCCGGAAGAATCTGAGCTTCGCCTATTACGAGGCGGGGCACATGATGTACATCGAGAAGAAGTCCCGGGAAAAGCTGCACCGCGATGTCACGACGTTCATCGCGGGCGCCTCGAAGACCGAAGGGGTCAGCGCAAGTCCATAGTCTTGTACATGGTGCCGTCCTTGACCGCGTAGAGCACGCCGTCGACGGCCAGCAGGAACGTCACCCCGCGGTACTCGCCAGCCTCGCCGACCCGGACCCACTTGCCGTCCCCCGGGTCGGTGCGATACAGACCGCCATCCTCTTCGACGTGCCAGAGGTAGCCCTCGGCGGCGGTGAGCGCCTTCACCCCAGCGTAGTCGGCGTAGTCGCCGATGCGACGCCAGGCGTCTTCCCCAGGCGTGAGGGTGTAGAGCGTGCCGAGCTCGACCAAATAGAGCCGGCCGCCGAGCGCAACGAGATACTGCGCCTGGCGCCACCGGCCCTCTGTCCCGACCCGGAGGTAGTGGCCGTCCAGATCGGTCTTGTAGAACGAGCCACCCTCTTCAATGCTCCAGAGATAGGCCTCGGTGGTCGTCAGGAGCCTGGTGTGCGCCCAGTCGCCTTTGGCGCCGATCTGCGACCAGCTGCCCGGCCCCACATGCGTGACGTAGAGTGTGCCGTCCTGGACATTGTACAGGTCGCCGTCGCTCCCCGTCGCCAGCAGCGTGGTGCCACGATAGGAGCCCGCGGAGCCCAGTTGGCGTGTGTGATTGTCCCACGGATTGGTGTACTCCAGCGTCCCGTCCCCGTTCACCCACCAGAACCGGCTCTGCAATCCGACGACCAGCGGGTGATCGCCCCAGACGCCGCGGTCGCCGATGCGGGTCCAGCCGGAGCCCTGCGCCGGGAGCGACGTCGCCGTCAGAGCAACCAGGCAAAGCCCCCGGAGGCTCATGACATCATCCCCGGAAAGATGCGCTGGATACGGTACGCCAGCGCGCCGAGATGCGACCGCACCGAACGCCGGGTAAGACGCGGCCGAGTCCCGCGACGGGTGAACCTGAAGTTGCCCTGGTACTCCTTGAACCTCGCGACCACACAGAGCTCGCCCTGGTCGAGCACCCCCTCGATCCTGAAGCTTCCGATACTCCCATCCCTCGGGTCTTTGGCGGAGCCCGCGAGCCGGAGCTCACCACGTTCGCGGGTGAAGCTGCCGGTCGAAATCATGGCCGGGTTACTCGGGCGACCCGACATGATCCGCCCGCTGACTTCCAGGGAACCGTCGTACCGGAGGTCGAGAAACACGATCCCGTCCTGGCCCCAGTGTCCGCCGATCGGGTCGTACTCCATCGCCGGAGCCGCGGGCTCCGGCTGCCAGCCCCCTTCGCGGCTGAGGGCCTCGATCTCGGAAACCGCCAGTGCGCGACCATACATCCGGACGTCGTCGAGCTCACCCTTGAAGAAGAAGTACGGCTCCGGCGTGCCTTTTCTGCCGATGTGGAGCGGCTGCTCGGCGTGGGTCCAGAAACGATGCTCCACGCTGTCGCAGAGCTCGCCGTTCACGTAGAGTCGGTGGTTGCCATTCTCGAAGACCCCCGCCGCGTGATACCAGAGACCGGGCCGCACCCGGCGCCGATCCATCGGATCGCGCGCTCCGATCATCCGGTGCCAGATCAGGTGGCCGTTCTCGGTGCTGAGCTGGAATACCCGGCGCGATTGATCGTCGTCGTCCCCGTTATCCTGCGAGATGAGGCAGTTGGTGTACCCCGTGAGATCGCGCTGCGCGTAGCGCGCCCAGATCGACACCGTGATCGCCTCGGCGGAAAGCCGAGGCGGCGGCGCGACCTCGATGTAGTCATCCACGCCATCGAAGCGATAGGCATGCGCGGGCTGCCCGAAGCGGTCGGCAACCAGCTCCGCGCCGTGCACCACGCCATGCCGTCCGTGGCCACTGCTGTCCGCCGCGTTGCCGTCGAAGCGATACTCGGCGAGCAACCCGCTGCGATCAGGCTCCATGGCCCGAAGATACTGGCTGCCAGTCGGCTCGGAAACTAGATTCGCCCCATGAAAGTCCTGACCGCTCTGACCGCCCTGACCGCCTCGACCGCCCTGCTGCACGCGCAGGTCTACACACCCGGCGCCCTCAAGCCCCATCAGCAACTGGCGCACGACATCTACAGGGAGCTGATCGAAATCAACAGCGGCGTGACCACGGGCAACGTGACCACGGCCGCGGTCGCGATGGCGAAGCGATTCAAGGATGCCGGGATTCCCGATTCCGACGTCTTCCTGGGCGGACCTCGGCCCGAGAAATTCAACGTCGTCGCGCGCCTTCACGGGCGCAACAGCGCCCGCAAGCCGTTGCTCCTGCTCGCGCACATTGACGTCGTCGAGGCCGTGAAGACCGACTGGTCACCCGATCTCGACCCCTTCGTCTTCACCGAGCGGGACGGCTATTACTACGGGCGCGGCACGGCCGACGACAAGGCCATGGCGTCGATTTTCGTCGCCAACGCACTCCGCCTCAAGCAGGAGGGCTACGTCCCCGATCGCGACATCATCATCGCGCTCACCGCGGACGAGGAGAGCGGCCCCGCCAACGGCGTCGACTGGCTGCTCAAGAACCACCCCGAGCTGGTGAACGGCGGACTGGTGATCAATGAGGGAGGCGGTGGAACGCTGCGCAACGGCAAGCCGCTCATCGGTACGGTGCAGGCGACCGAAAAGATCACCACCAACATCACACTGCACGTGACCAATCGCGGCGGCCACTCCTCGGTGCCCCGCGCCGACAACGCGATCTATTCACTCGCCCAGGCACTGCTCAAGGTCTCCCAGTACCAGTTTCCCACCAAGCTGAACGAGGTAACGCGGCAGTATTTCTCGAAGACGGCGGAGGTCGAGGAGCCGGCGATGGGTCGCGCGATGAAGGCGATCGTGGCGAATCCGTCCGACAAGAATGCGATCGCCGCAGTCACCGCCGACCCGCGTTACAACTCGATGCTGCGGACGACCTGTGTGGCGACGGGGCTCTCCGGCGGCCATGCCACCAACGCGCTGCCCCAGCTCGCCGAAGCCAACATCAATTGCCGGATTTACCCCGACGAAACCGCCCAGCAGGTGCGCGACAGCCTGGCCCGCGCGATCGGTGACACCACGGTCCAGGTCCTGGTGCGGACCCAGCGCCCGCCCGCACCCGCGACCGCGCTCTTGCCCGAGCTGATGCAGCCCGTCGAGCGAATCACCCGGGAGATGTTCGGCAACATCCCCGTGATTCCCGCCATGTCCACCGGCGCCACCGATTCGCGCTTCTTCCGGCAGCAGGGCGTGCCGGCCTTCGGAGTCTCAGGCCTCTTCGCGGACCCGACGGTGGATGCCCGGGCTCACGGCAAGGCCGAGCGGATGCGAATCCAGTCGTACTACGAGGGGCAGGCGCTCCTTTATAGGCTGACC
>CAYNNS010000020.1:0-423 GCA_964398345.1 uncultured Gemmatimonas sp.
AACATCACCAGCGAAGACAACATCCAGATCCTGCTCGACACCTTCGACAGCCACCGGCTCGCGTTTCTCTTCGGCGTCAACCCGCTCGGCGTGCAACAGGATGGGACCCGCAGCGACCAGTTCGGTGGCGGGGCGGGCGGCCGCTCGGCCACCGGAGGCGGCAGCCGGGAGATCAACTTTCTCGATGGCAACGTCGACCTGAATCCCGATTACGCCTTCGAATCCAAGGGTCGCCTGGTCGCGGACGGCTACGAAGTCGAAGTCCGGATTCCATTCAAGAGCCTGCGCTATCAGGACCGCGCGGTGCAGACCTGGGGCCTCAACGTGTTGCGTCGGGTGCAGCACAGCGGCTTTCAGGACTCCTGGACGCCCGCGTTACGGGGCAGCGCAAGCTTTCTGGGACAGTCGGGGACGCTCGAAGGT
>CAYNNS010000020.1:433-5267 GCA_964398345.1 uncultured Gemmatimonas sp.
CGCGGACTGGTGCTGGAGCTGACGCCCACCGCGACGGGGAGGCTCGACGGTGCTCCCGCAGCGACTCCGGCGACCGGGTGGAAATACCAGCACGCCGGCGAGCTCGGCGGGGACGTGCGCTGGGGCGTCCGGCAGAACCTGACGCTCAACGGCACCTGGAATCCCGACTTCTCGCAGGTCGAGGCCGACGTCGGGCAGGTGCTGCTCAATGAGCGCTTCGCGCTCTTCTACCCCGAAAAACGGCCCTTCTTTCTCGAGGGTCTCGAGCTCTTCGATACGCCGAACCAGCTGATCTACACCCGCACCATCGTCGCGCCGCGCGCGGGCCTCAAGCTCGCCGGCAAGCTCGGCCGCACCCAGGCCGCGGCGCTCATCGCGGGTGATGACCAGGACAATTCCTGGAGCGGCGGACACACGCCGCTCTTCGGCGCGCTCCGGCTGCGCAACGATCTCGGCGGCAATTCGACCGTGGGGGCCGTGCTCACCACGCGGGAAGATGGCGCCTCGTATTCGCGTCTGGCCGGGGCCGACCTCAGGCTCTATCACTCGAAGCTGTACTACGTCGAGCTCCAGGCCGCCCAATCCGCGACCGACAGCCTCGGGGCCCACCACCGCGGTCCGCTGCTCACCGCCGCCTGGGACCGGACCGGACGCGCCTGGGGCTTCCACTATTCGGTGCGCGCGGTAGCCCCGGGATTCGAGGCCGCCGAAGGCTTCGTCAACCGGACCGGGATCGTCGACGGCAGCGCGCACAACCGGCTGAGCTTTTACGGAAAGACCGGAGCCTTCCTGGAGACCTGGACCACCTTCTTCAGCCTCGAGCGGATCTGGAATTACTCTCACCTCGGCGGTGGCGGCATCGAGGGCAACGAATCGATAAGCCCCAGCGCGCGCTTCCGCGGCGGCTGGCAGCTGAGCAGCACCCTCGAGCGCGATTTCTTCAGCTACGACCCGGCCGATTACGCCGGCTACTCCGTGGCGCTGGCGGGCGGCGGCAGCGGTCCCTTCACGGTACCGGGACCCGAGCGAAACCAGTGGAACGGCTCCCTGCGCATCACGACTCCCACCTGGCGCCGGCTCACGGCCGCGGCGGGCGTCGCGCTGGGACGGGTCCCGCTCTTTCTCGAGGCTGCTCCCGGTCGCAGTCAGCGCTTCGACGCTTCGGTGGATCTCCGTCCGACAACCGCGCTCCGCGCCTCGCTGCAGCTGAGCCGTCTCGCCCTGGATCGCCGGCGCAACGGTTCGCGCTTTTCCAGTGAAACGATTCCGCGGGTCAAGCTCGAGTACCAGGTCACTCGCGCGCTCTTCTTCCGCTTCGTGGGACAGTACTCGGCCCGCTCCCGCGCGCCGCTGCAGGACCGCGAAGGCAACGGCATTCTCATCGCCGGGGTGCCTGACGCAGGCAGCGTCCACAACGAGCTGCGTGCCGACTGGCTGGTGAGTTACCGGCCGACGCCGGGCACGCTGTTTTATCTGGGCTATGGCTCGACGCTCGAGGAGCCGCGCCAGTTCCGCTTCGAGAACCTGCATCGCTCCGTCGACGGCTTCTTCGGCAAGCTCAGCTATCTGTTCCGAATCTGAGTCACCCAAAACAAACGGGCCGGCAAGCGCCGGCCCGTTTGCCCATCGGGGAAGCTGCTCCGCTCACGAGCAGGTGATCACGCCGTCCACGGTCGAGGCAGCACCCGCGCCCACCTGCACCGTACACTGAGTGAAACCGGTGGTGATCGAGGTGTTGTTGACGGTGCCGGTGTAGCCGCTCGCCACGCCCGCCATGGTCGCCGAGTTGCCGGCCGACAGCGAGGCGTTGGTCTTCGCCTGCAGAGCGGCGAAGTCGGCAGCGTAGGTCGCGAAGTCCGAGAAGTACGCCTCCTGCGCGGTCATCAGGTTGCGGACGTCGGTCTTCACCGAGGCCAGCTTGGCCTTGTCCTTGGTCGCCGCGAACTTCGGAATCGCGATGGCGGCCAGAATGCCGATGATCACGACCACGATCAGCAGCTCGATCAGTGTAAAGCCCTTACGGTTTAACATCTCAGCCCTTCGTCAAAGTGGGAATGCAGAAACATGCGCGCCGCCATCCTCCCTCCAATAGAGCAACCGCAGTGCCAACCCGCGAGCAGCCTTCCTTAAGCACGCTGGTGCAATGGTATAGCCATTACGGCGGCCGTCAGGCCCCGGCCCCGGCTCCCCTGCCCAATCTGCCCCGCATTCCGCTGTTGAGGAACTCCGCAACCAAGTATGAAGAAAAGCATTTGCACGCAATGCAGAATCAAGGGGTCAGGGGTGGCTCCCCCCTGATCCCTACCCCCCAACCTGACCTACTAGCCCTTGGACGAATCCCAGCTCGTCTGTGTTAACCTCGTGGCCCATTCCGGGATAGACGCGCAAGGTGACGCTCGCGCCCCGTTGCGCGAACACCGCCGCGCTCTCCTCCACGCGTTCCAGCGGCACATGCGCGTCGACATCGCTGCAGCCGAAGAACGCCGGCGTCCCGGCGAACTCGCCGGGGTAGTCCCAGCGCGTGCCGGGCGGTCCGATCAGTCCGCCGCTCAGCGCGACCAGACCACCGAAGCGCGACGCGTGTCGCACCACATACTCCGAGGCCAGGCAGGCTCCCTGCGAGAATCCCAGCAGAATGACGCGCCGGCGCGGGATGCCGGCCTGCTCGATTTGCGCGACCACACGCTCGATGGCCTCAAGTCCCGAGGAAAGCCCCGGCTCGTTGCGCGCGATCTCGCTGAGGAAGCTGAACGGGTACCAGGTGCGACTTGCGGCTGCGGGGGCCAGATAACTGAATCCGGGATGCGGGAAGGCGTCCGCGAGCGGCAGGATGTTCTCGGGACCGGCGTTCCTCCCGTGCACCAGCACCATGGCCGCCCGGCTCGCGGCCAGCCCGGGCCCGAGCAGCGTGACAGGCTGACCGGCGTGGGGATCCATCGCGGGTTACGGGAGCGTGACCGCCGGGAGGCCCGCCTCGATCTCCCGGCGATAGCGCTCCTCCCAGGGCGGCAGCTTGAGGGCGCGCCCCAGCTCGCCGAGCGGCTCGTCGACCTGGAAGCCGGGAGGAATGGTCGCGATTTCGTAGAGCACCCCGCCCGGCTCCCGGAAGTAGATCGACGTGAAGTACTGGCGGTCCAGCACCTCGGTGACCGCCACACCCAGGCTCAGCAGCCGCTGGCGATACGCCAGCTGCTCCTCCGCCGTCGCCACCGCCATTGCGACGTGGTGGACGGTGCCCAGCCCGTTGCTCGCGGCAGGCGCCTCCGGAGCCGCGACGATATCGAGCACTCTCCCTGGCCCGCCGCCGTTCACTCCCAGGCGGGTGCGCACCGCCTCGGAGCCCGCGATCCGGTAGCCGAGGACGTCGACGAGCAGCGCGATCGAAGGCTCGGGAATCGCGATCATCAGCGAGGCGCTATGCACTCCGCGGATAGCCATGCCCGGTTCGACCCCCGGCGCCACCCAGGGCGCGCGCGGATCCCCGCGCGTGCCGATCAGCTCGATCCGCAGTCCCGAAGGATCGCTCACCGCGAGGAAGGCCTCCTCGAAACGGCTCCCTTCCTCGATCAAGGCCGTGCCGCTCGCCGCGAGCCGCTTGCGCCAGAGCGCCAGCGAGTCGGACGGGACAGAGAAACCCGTCGCGACGATCTGCCCGGCGCCGTGGCGTCCCTGCGCCACGCCTTTCCCTTGGTAGGGAAAGGTCGTCATCAGGGTCCCGGGCGTGCCTTCGGCATTGCCGTAGTAGAAGTGATAGACATGATGGTTGTCGAAGTTGACGGTCTGCTTGACCAGCCGAAGGCCGAGCACACCGGTATAGAACTCCAGATCCTGTTGCGCGTCACTCACGGTAGCGGTGACGTGATGCAGCCCCCTAATCGCGGCGTCCATGGGACGGCTCCGTGAAATTCCGTCACCAAGCTAGCAGATTCTCCGCGAGGGCCGAAACCGGGAGGATTGCCCTGCGATGAAGGCCGAGCTCGTCGTCCTCTTCGTCATTCTGCTGCTGGCCGGGCTGTTGCTCGCCTGGCGCTGGGTGAGGCCTCGACTCCCCCGCATCGCGGCGGGCGTGGAGCGGTGGCGCAGTCGCTTCATCGCGAGCCCGTTGGTTCGCAGGCTTCGCGAGCACTATCCGACCGTGCGGCGCTTTCTCGCCGCGCGCTTCGAGCGCGGTGAGTACCTCGGCCTCCACCTCACCGTCGGGTTACTGACCTGCGCCGCAGGACTCTACTTCTTCGCCTCGATCGCCGAGGACGTGGTGCACCAGGATTCCATCGTCCAGCTCGACAACCGGGTCTACGGCTTCCTGCATTCGCACAGCACCATCTTCGGCTACGGCTTTTGGAGCGTCATCAGCAGCCTGGGCGCGGGACCGACGCTCACCGTGCTGGGCATCGGCGTGGCGGTGCTCCTGGGACTGCGGCGCCGCTGGGTCGTGCTGGGTGGCTGGGCCGCCGCCCTCATCGGAGGCGGAGTGCTCGACGGGGTGCTCAAGCTCGTCTTTCGGCGCCAGCGCCCCGAGACGGCGATGGACTTTCTCTCGAAGATGAGCTGGAGCTTCCCCAGCGGACACTCGATGGGCTCGCTGGTAACCTACGGAATGCTCGCCTATATCCTGGTCCTCGCCTTCAGGGGCCGTCATCGCCTGCAACTTGCCGCGATGGCCGGCGCCGTCGGGCTGATCTGCGCCATCGGCTTCAGCCGGCTCTACCTCGGCGTGCACTACTTCAGCGACGTGTTAGGCGGCTTCTCGGCCGGTGCGCTCTGGCTCTCGGCCTGTATTTCGGGGCTGGAGATCTCCCGCCGGCTCAAGGGACGGACCCCGGTGGAACCCTGA
>CAYNNS010000020.1:5367-20256 GCA_964398345.1 uncultured Gemmatimonas sp.
TTCGGGGCTGGAGATCTCCCGCCGGCTCAAGGGACGGACCCCGGTGGAACCCTGAAACCGGACCCAGGGTTCGTTTGATTTCATTAAGCCCACTTGACCGAAATCAAGCCCCTAGCAAGACTTAAGTCGCAGGTAAGGGCTCCACCACCGCTCACTCCTTTGGGGAGGTTCCATGAAACGCTTGACCACTGCAATGATGGTAGGGGCGGTGGCGACGTTGCTAGCCGCTTCAACCGCGAAGGCGCAGTACATTTACGGCGCCGCCGGCGTCAATGTTCCCGTGGGAACCTTCAAGAACGCGGTCAAGACGGGCTGGACCGTCAGTGCGGGAGTCGGTGCGGACGTCGGCAAGAAGGGGCTCTGGGTCGAAGCCGAAGGCTGGTACGCCGACAATAAGTATAAAGTGACGGGAACCTATGGCGACGCCGGTAAGACCAGCCTGTTCGCCGGGTTAGGGGTCGTGGGCTGGACCTTCATGCCGGACAAGAGTGTCACTCCGTACCTCGCCGGCGGCCTGGGGTTCCTGCATGCCAGTAACAAACCTCAATCGGGCACCAGCAGCTCGAGCACCAAGCTCGCCTACACCGGCGCCGGCGGCCTCGAGTTCAAGGCCGGCAGCTCAACCCACATCTTCATCGAAGCCAGATATCTCGCCGGTACGAGCAAAGGCTACGCGAAGATGCTTCCCATCACGGCAGGAGTCTCGGTCGAGGTGGGCAAGAAAAAGATGTAGTTCTGGACTCCGCGCTCCATGGCGCCGGCGGCTCACCCCGCCGGCGCTGTTTTTTGATCCCCGGGCGAAATCGCGCCCGGCCTGTGACGCTCGTAGCGCCATTCGACGTCACCTTGCCAGCATGACATTCCCTCATCCCCTGGAGGAGCTATGAAGCGGTGGACGGCTGCCTTGATGGTCGGAACGCTGGGTTTCGCCACGGCAGGGCTGCCCCGATCGGCCAATGCCCAGGCTCGCGGGTACGTGCTGTTAGGCGGCGGCTTGGCCGTTCCGGTGGGGGACTACCACAAACTCGAGACGGCCAAGACCGGTTGGCTCGCTCAGGTAGCCGGCGGGATTACCGCGCCCTCCGGAATCGTTGGGGGCCGGGTGAACGGGACGTTCATGCGCAATGGGTTCGAGAACGGAACCGATCACGTAAGGATTATCGGAGCCATGGGAGATGTCGTGGTCTCGCCCAGGATGCACGGTAGCGCGGCGCCCTATGTGCTCGCGGGGCTTGGCTTCCAGAACGGAAAGTCCAACGCGGCCGGCAGCGCGGGCAGCACGGATTTCGCATGGAACGCCGGCGCTGGCGTCGGGGTCAGGGCAGGATCCATCGGGGTGTTCCTGGAGGCTCGATTCCTCTCCGTGAGCACCGCTGGGTTCAAGACCAATCTGATCCCGATCAGCGCCGGAATCCGCTGGAGCGGCCACTGAGCCGGGACGAGATTGCAATCGAAGAGGCGGTCGAGCGACCGCCTCTTCGCTTTTCCAAAGGAGGTCTCTGTGCCAGATCCTGAACGCATGCTGGTGCTGTCGGCGCTCGGACTCCTGACGCTGCTGGGCGGGTCAGGGTGCGCTTCCAACACCGCGAAGGGCGCGATCGTCGGGACCGCCGGCGGCATCGCGGTTGGCAGCGCTGTGGGTGCCGCGGCGGGATCGGCCGCGAAGGGTGCCATCATCGGCGCCGTCGTAGGCGGTGCCGCGGGGGCGATCATCGGGCACCAGATGGACAAGCAAGCGCAGGAGCTGCACAGAATCGAGGGTGCCAAGGTGGAGCGCGTGGGCGAGGGAATTCAGGTGACGTTTGCGTCGGGCCTGCTCTTCGACTTCGATTCCGACGTGCTCCGGCCCACGGCCAGAGGGAACCTGCAGAAGCTGGCCAACAGCCTCGACAAATATCCCAACACCGACCTGCTGATCGCGGGGCACACCGATGCGCTGGGCTCGGGGTCGTACAACCAGGGCCTCTCCGAGCGGCGGGCCCGTTCCGCGGCCAACTATCTCAGCAGCCAGGGAGTCAGCGGCGCGAGGATCGTAACCCGCGGGCTGGGAGAAACCGAGCCGGTCGCGAGCAACGAGACCGAGGCGGGGCGGCAGGCCAACCGCCGCGTCGAGGTGGCGATCTTCGCCAACAAGGAATTCCGGGCCAGTGTCGGAAAGCCGGGGACCCCATGAGGGCGCTCGCGAGCCTGGGCCTGCTCCTGCTCGTCGCCTGCCCCGGCGCGACGCCGATCAAGCGGCTGCTGGATGACCCGGCACACTACGAAGGCAAGACCGTCCGCATCGCCGGGCAGGTCAAAGAGTCGGTCGGCGCGCTGGGCTACGGCGCCTATCAGGTCGACGACGGTACCGGAACGCTGACCGTGCTGGTAGAGGGTGGCGGCGGTACACCGCGCACCGGCGCGAAGGTCGGAGTCGAAGGCACCTTCCGTTCGGCGTTCACGCTGGGGATCAGGAGCGTGGCTGCATTGATCGAGAAACAGCACAAGACGCAGTAGAGGTGACGAGTCCGGAGGGCTCGAACCAGGACTCTCCTGATCGGACTCGTGACCTAGAATTGTCGCGCTTCGTCAACTCCTGGCAGCTTGGGGTGGCTGTGCAAGTGGGTGTGCGCGCCCCGCGAGCGTTCTCACCCCAGCCAGGACGGGCGAGGCGACGGTTAGCCACCAGCCCCCTTCTTATCTAACAGAAAATTGAATACCTGCGGGGCACTTGTACACTTGATTGTTGGATAGGGGCGACCCAAGGAGTCGACCGGCCCAGCAAGCTGATAGATGTCGGCATAGGCACTGAGCACCAAGGAAGAGGAAATAGGCGTGCAGTCGGTTGAGCGGATAAAGAGGTAGGTACCGTCTGGCCCCGTTATCATGAATCCTAACCCTCCTTCGCCTGAAGACAGACTCACCACAGCGCCACGAATCGGAGCACCAGAGATTCGGTCGGTGACGGTGCCCTGAAGGTGAACGGTGACAGGAGGGAACTGGATCAGGATCTGAGAATCGCACCCGCATGCCACAAGTGCTGTAGCGGTCACAACGAGCCAGCCCGAGCGAATCTGGGAGTGAAGCATATTCCTCTCCGTGGACCTGGACCACGGTACCAATGCAGTGTCAAGAGAGCATCAAGTCACATTCAGTAGGTTGTTGGCCGCACTACCGCCTAACCGGCTGCGGCGTAACGGCTAGTTAGGCCAGATTCCGTTTGATTTGCTCTACGCTATCACCCCCCATTTCAACCAACTCTCCAACGTTTGGAGGGATAAGAGATAGAGAGGCGAAATCGGCAGCTCGCAATTGCTGTTCGATTACCTCAGCCGGTCGCCAGCGACCTGAGGGGTTATGGAACTGATTGGTATGGAAAGATGCTAGAACGATTCGAGAGTTTGTTGCTCTTCGACCGGCGGGGCTCCCACTTCCAGATCCGCCGCAGGAAGGCGGAGGGTGAACCGGCTGCCACCACCGCGGCGCGACTCGAAGTCCACGGTTCCGCCCTGCAATTCGGCGAGGCGCCGTGCGATCGATAGGCCGAGGCCCGCGTGGCCGCCCCCGGGCCGTTCCGAGGGAGAGCGGAAAAAGGGCTCGAAAATCCGCTCCCGATCCTCAGCTGAGACACCCGGCCCGGAGTCGCTGACCCGGATCACCATCCACTGTCCTTCCCGCGCGCTTTGCACCTCCACCACCCCGCCTGGTGGGGTGTAGCGCAACGCGTTGTCGAGCAGGTTGCCGACGATCCGGAGTGATTGCACGAAATCGAATTGGCCGGCAAGCGGGGGCTCTCCAAGCTCGAGCCGGGGTTCGATCCGACGGTCCTTCACGAGCCCGCTAGTACGGCTGATGGCTGTGCCGACCAGGTCCTCGGCGGTGTTGAACTCCAGATCGAGCGTGACTGCGCCAGCGCGGATGCGGGAAAGATCCAGCACGTTGGTGACGATCTGGGACAGCCGATCCGCCTCTTCCTCAATCGCTGCGGCAGTAGGATCCCCGTGCACCACACCGGTGTGGGCGAGGAGCTTGATCGTGGTGAGCGGAGTGCGCAGGTCGTGGGAAACCGCGGCGAGCACTTCGTCCTTGGCGCGGCTCTCTTCGCGCAGAGCCTTGGCGTGCTCCGCTTCCGCTGCCAGCCGGACCCGCTCGGCACCGAGCGCGGCGTAATGACAGATCGCCGAGAGGAATCGGCGCTTGGCGGGGTCGAGCAGGAACGGGAGGCCGTCGCCACTGATGAGCAGCACACCGACCAGTCGAGTCTCGGCGAGGAGGGGGAGGGCGACCGCGAGGTATGCGACCCGCCCGTTGAGGTGTTCGACTCGATCACGAACCATACACCCGTCGGTTTGCAAGGCGGCTGCGTGCCCCAGGTGCTCCGAGGAACTGCGGGCGACTGTTTCGGCCAACTGCTCCTCGGATTCCGAGATGGTATCCCGGTTCCCGTCGGCTTCGACCGGGTGGAGTCCGGTCGTCTCCAACAGCCGAACCACCACCCGGCTCATCCCGATGGTCTGGCTCATCAGTGCGGTCAGGGCGGCTAGCGCGTCCTCGGGCCGAGCCGGACGCAACATCTCCGAGCCGACGCGCGAGAGGGAAGCGACCTCCTCGCTGCGCTTCAGGGCCGTGCCGGCCTCTTCCCTGGCGCGGGTGAGCAATTCGGTAGCGACGAACGCCGAGGCGAGGAAGGCGACCAAGACCACCCAATCGAGGGGCTTGCTGACGGAGAGCAGGTCGTACGGAGGCTGAAAGAAGTAATCGAGCAGCACAAACCCGGACACCGCCAGCGCGAAGCCTAGGATCCGCCCCCCGCCAGCGCTGCCGCCGAGCACGACCAGCAACAGGGTCAGCGCCGCATGCGACTGATCGATTTCTCCTCGGGCCCAGCGCAGAATCGCGGTGGCCGCGACCAACATGGCGAACCAGAAGACCCAGCGGCCGGCCGGGCGATAGTCAGGGGTCGTCACGGCCGAATCGGTACCCGAACCCTGGCTCGGTGATGACGACGACCGGTGTCGCGGGATTGCGTTCGATTTTTCGGCGAAGGTGGGTCACGAACACACGCAGGTATTGCTGCGGGTTACCGAATTCCCGACCCCAGACGGCGTCGAAGATCTGCTGATGGCTCACCGGCCTCCCGGCATGGACCACCAGGGTGCGCAGAATGGACCACTCGGTGGGAGTCAGCCGGATCCTGGCGTTGCCCCGCAGCACCTGGCGGCGGGGAAGATCTATGGTGAGCCCGTCCAACTCGACTACCGACTTCGGGTCGGCCGCCGGGGTGCGAGTGCGGCGAAGTTGCGCCTGAACCCGAGCCACGAACTCTCCCAGCCCGAACGGCTTACTAACGTAGTCATCGGCCCCGGCATTCAAGAGCTGGATCTTCTCCGGCTCGGTATGCCGGGCGGAAAGGACGACGATGGGGGTCGAGGACCAGCGACGAAGCTCACGGCAGACCTCGAGACCGGGACGGTCCGGCAACCCGAGATCGAGCACCACCAGATCGGGACTTTCGCTGCCGGCGAGCGCGAGCGCCTCGGAAGCGGTGCGGGCCTCGAGCACTCGAGCCGGGAGCGCGGTGAGCGCCAAGGTCAACACGCGCCGAATCTGCAGCTCGTCGTCGATGATGAGGATGACGGGAGGCTTGAGTCCAGGAGGTCCGATCACTGGACCGCTCCCAGCACGTCGACTCCGACCGCCGCGTTGAGGTGGTACACACTGACCCAGTAGTCCCGCAGCGCGGTCAGGTATTCGTTGCGGATGTCCTGCTCGACCCGGAGGGCGTCCAGGAGCTCCAGCAACGACGCGGCCCCCCGTTGGTACGCGTACAGCGCCGCAGCCACGTCGGCGCTGACCCTCGGGAGGACTCCCGACTGGTACTGCTCGACCAAGGCTCGCTGAATCCGGAATTCCGTCAGGGCGGTCGCGACCTCCCGTTCGAGCTGAGCACGGGTCCGCTGCTCCGCAAGACGGGCGGCCTCCACTCCAGCGGCAGCCCGCGCACGCTGCCCGCCGTATCGGTTGAGACTGGGCAGCTCGAAGGACAAGCCGATCGAGTAGTACCGGCCGTTCTCGAAGGGGGCGGCGTATTGGCGCACGTAGGACAGCTCTGGCGTAGGAAGCAGCAGCGCGGTCGCCGAGCGCCTGGCCCCTTCGCTCTGCTGAACCCGTTCTTCGCCGGCCAGTAAGTCCGGTCGGGATACCAATGCGAGATCGACCAGCGATTGGCTCACCGGCTCGAGCCGCCGGTACTCGAGCGACCCGAGCGGGCCGAGGACCGTGTCCGGGTGGGCGAATCCCATCAGACCCTGAAGGACGATCCGGGCCCCCTGCACCTCCGCGCCCACTCGGGCCAGCTCTCCATCGGCTCGGGCGAGCTCCACTTCGCTGCGGAGGAGGTTCCGTTGAGGCACGTCGCCGGCGCGAAAGCGGATCGAGTCGCCCTCCAGAACTCGAGCGACCGCCTCGCGGCGCTGCTCCGCGAGCCGTCGGCGCTCCTCGGCAAGCTGGGCGTCGAAAAATGCCCGCGCGACAGCCAGAGCGGTTTGCCGCTGCAGGTCCCGTCGGTCGAGCTCGGCCGCGCGAGCCCCGACCGACGCCACCCGGCTGCGGAGGAAGCGCTGGGGAAGGACATCGAGCGGAAGCGACACCGAATACTGGTACGGGGAATTCGGGATTCCGGCGAGCACCGGGTTAGGCCAGGCCCGCGCGATCCGGCGCTCCGCCTCCGCCGAGTCGACCACCGATTGCGCGATCCGCACTTCGAGATTCTGGCGGAGCGCGATCTCCAGCGCCTCGGCAAGGGTGATTCCCCTTGGCGCCGGGTGCGCGGGGGAGACGCCCTGGGCCGGGAGCGCCACTGGCAGGACGAGCCCGGCGAGAATCCACGGCCAGCGTCGAGTGGAGCGACTGCGCATAGATGGGATAATAACCCGACCCGAAACCACTCCTCCCGCCCCATCACGGCCTTCTTAGCGAAATCCTATCGTCTCTCTAGCACCCTCTTAGCGCATCGGAGCGAATTGCCGGGCGATTGTTAACCCCATGCAGACACACTGCAGGGGTGAACGCGCTCTGCCAGCGCTGCTCCTGGGGCTGGCGATACTGGCGCCGGGGGCGGGGACAGGGTGCGGACGGTCGTCGGGAGCAGGCGAGTCAGATCCTCCGAGCGCCCGGGCCAGTGTCGACGGTCCCCGACTGCTGCTGCCGACCGACAGCCCCCAGCTGGCAGCGTGGCAAACGACTCCGGCGATGGCGGAGGGTCCTGTTTCGGTCACTCTGGATGGCCGCCTGGTGTGGAACGAGGATGCCACCGTCCGGATCTTCTCGCCTTTCGCCGGACGGGTGGATCGGGTACTGGCCGACTTGGGCCAGCGGGTTAGGTCGCAGGACACCCTGGGGCTGATCAGTTCGCCGGACTTTGGACAGGCCCAGGCAGAGGCCCGGCGGGCGGCCACCGATCTGGCGCTGGCCGAGCGCACCCTCACCCGCCAACGCGACCTGCAGCGGCACGGCATCGTGGCGCAGAAGGAGGTCGAGTCGGCCGAGGCGGACGTGACCCGCACCAGCACCGAGCTGCAGCGGACCGTGTCCCGACTCGCCGCGTACGGCGGTGATACGAGCGCGGTCACCCAGCTGTTCCCTCTGAGGACGCCGCTCGAGGGAGTAGTGGTCGACCGGAGCCTCACTCCGGGCCAGGAAGTTCGGCCTGATCAAATGCTGGCCAACGCGCCCCAACTCTTTGCTCCGCTGTTCGTGATCACCGATCCCGCCCGGCTCTGGGTTCTGGTGGACGTACCGGAGCAGAGTGTTCCCTACGGGAAGGCTGGCGTGCCCCTGAGGATCCACGCGCGAGCCTGGCCAGGCGAGGTGTTTCACGGCAGGATCACCCATCTCGCCGGCGCCCTGGATCCGGCCACCCGCACCCTCAAAGTGCGCGGCACCGTCGAGAACCCCGACCGACGCCTCAAGGCGGAGATGCTGGTCTCGGTCGAGGTCGAGCAGGCTCCAGTCGCCAGCGTCTCGGTTCCCTCCTCTGCAGTGCTCCAGGAGGCCGCGTCTCATATCGTGTTCGTCGAGGAGCGCCGCGGACAGTTCGCACGTCGTGAAGTGCGGGTAGGCCCTGCCCACGACGGCGTGGTGCCCATTCTGAACGGCGTGAAAGTCGGCGAGCGAGTCGTGGTGAGCAGCGCCCTCCTGCTCGAACAGCTGTTCCATACGGCAGGCCGCTCCTGACCAGATAGATGCTGCAGGTTGAGGTAGCCTCCCCCTGATCCGCCGGATCGTCGAGTTCGGGCTCCAGCGGCCGCTGTTCATGCTGCTGATCACCGCGCTGTTTGTCGCGGGCGGGGTGATCGCCTTCCTGCGCCTCCCGATTGAAGCGTTTCCCGACGTCGCTGACATCCAGGTCAACGTCATCGCCCTTTATCCGGGGCGGGCGGCCGAAGAGGTCGAGAAACAGGTCACCATCCCGATCGAGATCAGCCTGGCAGGACTTCCGCACAACGTGCGGACCATATCGCATACCCAATTCGGCCTGTCCTATTTGGTGCTCACCTTCGACGATAACGTCAGCGACTACTTTGCCCGGCAGCAGGTGCTGGAGCGCTTGCAGACGGCGGACCTCCCCAACGGAGTGACTCCGCAGCTCGCCCCGCTTTCCACCCCGATCGGGGAGATTTTCCGGTATCGGCTGCGGGGTCCCGGCCTGACGCCCACCGACCTGCGCACGATCCAGGATTGGACCGTTACGCGGTACCTCAAGCTCACGCCCGGAGTAGCCGACATCGTGACCATGGGTGGGCTGGTCAAGCAGTACGAAGTGAACCCCGATCTCACCAAGCTCCGGTATTACGACATCACCCTGGCTCAGCTGCATGCCGCGTTAAGCCGCGGCAATGCCAACGCCGGCGGCAGTTACATCGAGCAGGGCCCGCAACAATACTTGGTGCGGGGCATCGGCCTGCTGCACTCTCCCGACGATATCGGGAACGTGGTGGTCGCGTCGCGCAACGGCACATCCATCCTGGTGCGGGACATCGCGCGGGTGGTGGTGAGCGCCGTGCCGCGCCAGGGGGTTGTCGGGCAGGACTGCGATGACGACGTGGTGACCGGTATCGTGCTGCTGCGCAAGGGAGAGAATCCGTCGCTCGTCCTGAAGGCACTGCACCAGCGGGTCATGGAGCTGAACGCGACGGTGCTGCCGAAGGGCGTAACGGTGGACCCGTTCTACGATCGCACTTCGCTGATTCACACCACCCTCGGGACGGTGTTTCACAACCTCGTCACCGGCGCGCTCCTGGTGACCGCGGTGCTGGTGCTGTTTCTAGGCAGTTTTCGCCCAGCGATCATCGTGGCGGCGCTCATTCCGCTGTCGCTGCTCGCCACCTTTATTGGGCTCACCTGGCGGGGGATTCCGGCCAACCTGCTGTCGCTGGGCGCGATGGATTTCGGCATCATCGTGGACGGCGGGGTGATCGTAGTGGAGAACGTATTCCGCCGTCTCGCCGAGCGCCGCGGGGACCTTCAGCTGGGCTCGCTCCGGGAGGCCATTGCCGTCGCGACCGCAGAAGTGGGGCGGCCGACGTTCTTTTCGATGCTCATCATCATCGTCGCCAACATCCCGATCCTCACGCTGCAGCGCCACGAGGGTCGGATCTTCGCCCCGATGGCATGGACGGTGACCTCGGCGCTGATCGGCTCGTTGCTGATGTCACTCACTCTGGTTCCGCTGCTCTGCTATTACCTGCTCCGCACCCCGCCCGCCCTCACCGAGAATCGGGTGGTGCGCTTCTGCCGGCGCCTCTACGAGCCAGCCCTTCGGGCCACGGTCCGACGTCCCCTGGTGGTTGCCGGAAGCGCGGTAGTCCTTCTCGCGGTCAGTCTCGTCGGTGCGTCTCGACTGGGAACTGAGTTCCTGCCCGAGCTCAACGAGGGCACGATCTGGATCAACCTGAACCTTCCGCCGGGGATTTCCGTCCCCGAGACCATGGCCCAGACCGCGCGGGCGCGGGCCGCACTCGCCCGCATCCCGGAAGTCACTACCGTGGTATCGAAGGCGGGCCGGCCGGAGGACGGCACCGACCCCAAGCCGATCAACATGGTGGAACTGTTCGTCGAACTCCGGCCGGCGTCGGAGTGGAAGCGGCCGGTCAGCAAAGACCAGATCATAGCGGAAATGGACAGCGTGCTGGCGCCGATTCCGGGCATCGAAGTGAGCTTCTCGCAGCCGATCCGGGACAACGTGCTGGAGAGCATCTCCCAGATCGACGGCCAGGTGGTGGTGAAGGTCTTCGGCGACGATCTACAGCTACTCCGTTCCTCTGCGCAGAACCTACTTGCGCAAGTGGCTTCGGTGCCAGGAGTCACCCGAGCCTTTATCGATCGGGCAGGTGAGGTTCCACAGGCCCGACTCGAGATCGACCGGGCCCGGGCGGCACGGTATGGCCTCAACGTCGGCGATATCGAGGATCAGATCGAGATCGGGCTCGGCGGCAAGCCGGCCACCGAGCTCTGGGAAGGCGAACAGCATTTCAGTGTGGTGGCGAGGCTGGGCGGCGCCGACCGGCAGCTGGGCAGCCTGGAACGAATCGCGATCGACGCGGGCGACGGAGTACGCGTCCCGCTCGGCGAGGTCACCCGGCTCAGCACCGGCACCGGCAGCCTGAACATCAGCCGGGAGAACGGCCACCGGGTCGCGGCAGTCGGGGTGTTCATCCACGGCCGCGACATGGGAAGTGTCGTCAAAGACATGCAGAGCCGGGCGCAGCGGCTCAGCCTGCCGGCGGGTTACTATCTAACCTGGAGTGGTGAGTTCGAGAATCAGCAGCGTGCCATGCGGCGGCTAGCGTTCATCGTCCCGCTGAGCGTTTTCCTGATCTTCCTGTTGCTCTTCCACACCTTCAACTCAGTCAAGTACTCGTTGTTGATCCTCCTCAACGTGCCGTTCGCGCTGATCGGGGGAATCTTCGCCCTCTTGGTGACCGGCATTCCTCTGAGTGTGTCGGCGGCAATCGGATTCATCGCGCTCTTCGGGCAATCGGTCTTGAATGGCGTGGTGATGATCGCCGTCTTCAACCAGTTGCGGAGCAGCGGGAAGCCGGCCGAAGCCGCGGTCCACGAAGGCGCGGTGATGCGGATGCGTACCGTCCTGATGACGGCCTTTCTCGCTATGCTCGGCCTCTTGCCGATGGCGCTGTCCCACGGCATCGGTTCCGAGACTCAGAAGCCACTGGCGGTGGTCATCATCGGCGGACTGATGACGGCCACCGTCCTGGTCCTTGTGGTGTTGCCGGCACTTTACCTCGCGCTCGCGCGCAAGGAGCACGCCCGGGTGACGGCCCCGTCGGCATGAGGGTCAAACCGGTGGGCTTCCGCGTGGCGGTACCGATGCTGCTCCTCTGCGCTAGCCAGGCAGGGTGCAGCGCGCTCCATTTGGGCTTGGGAGCCATGCCGCACCCACCAGACTTTGTAGGGGAGTGGATCGACCTTCGGCATACCACCGAGGCGGATACTTCACTCTGGGTGCTGAGGGCGAACGGTTATGACGGTTGGGCCCACCTCTTTCTCGAAGCGAAGCGTGGCGGCCCGCTTACGGCCCGGCGGACCGAGACGAGATGGGGCTCCTGGTACTTCAAGGGTAACTTGGCCGACTCGCTCCACCGCGCTCTCTGCTACGCCAGGCGGATCGGGAGAGACGGCGCGAGCTGTGTGGTGTTTTCGCTGGATACCATCCCCGGACCTAGAGGGCCGCGTCGTCGGATGATCGTGCATGGATACCGCGGTACCCATTGGACCGGTGATCGAGTTCTGATATTCAGAGGGCTGGGGAGCTAGGGGAACTAGGGAAGAGTCCCCTAGCCCTAGAGAATTACTCACAACAATGCACACAACACGGACGGCGAAAAAGTCGAAAGCTCCGCAACGAAATCCATTGCAGAGCTTTCAGTTGCCCCTCCTGGGCTCGAACCAGGACTCTCCTGATCCAGAGTCAGGCGTGTTGCCAGTTACACCAAGGGGCAATGATCGGTTTTCATGGAGCAGAGGGGGATCGAACCCCTGACCTCCGCATTGCGAACGCGGCGCTCTCCCAGCTGAGCTACTGCCCCCTCTTCAGCAAGCGGCGCGGTAAAGTAACGAGCAGCGCGCCCTACTGCCACACCACCGCACCGCCGCACTGCCCCACCTCCCAGAAACGCATCGAGCGGTTGTAACTGACCGGGTGGGGGGTCGTAGACCTATGCCCCGCCCAACTCAGCTACACCGCTCTTGTCTTGCGCTGCAATATAGCGACGCATATATCGCACCGACAAGCGAGCTCGGAGCGAGGCACTATGAGCTAAGAGCTAACCGTCATTAGATCAATGAGTTAGCTCATAGCCCACTGGGCACGGCGCACAGCGCTACGGCGTCTTCGGAAGGTCAATCGCCGGATTCCGTGCGAAGAATCCAACAGGCCGAAGCTCGATGCTGTGCCAGGTCGCCGGCATGACCGGCCAGTCCTCGGGCCGCGGCACGTGGTGGAAGCCCAGCGTCACCCACGCAACCAGATCCGTATTGGCGATCGGTCGATTGGCCGCGGTCCACTTGGGCAGCCCATCTCCGGCGGTACTCACACTGGGATAGTCTCCCGCCGCAAACAGCTCGTCCTGGTTGAAGGGCGTCACCCACAGCGTGTGAGTGGTGAAGCCGGCCCGCCGCTGCATGTAGTCATCCGGGGTCAGCAACGTCAGCGCGCCGTGGCCCCCGGCGATCTCATAGCCCACCGGGTCTCCATAAGCACCCTTCACCTCGGGATTCACCACCCGCCAGATCTCCGGCTCGGTCATGCTCGAGTGCCGCATGCCGTCACGCTCGGTCCGGGCCGCGGTCGACATCACCTTCCAGAGGCTGCGCCGAGCGCTGGAATCGGGCAGCCGCTCGGTGACCAGGCGGTCCACCATCAGCGTGTTAGCCGTGCCGTCGACGTCGAGGTCCAGCCGGAAGCTGAAGAAGTGGCTGTGGTTGACCCCCACCAGGAACGGCGCGATGAACCGGCCGTACTTGTCGTCGTCGGTCTCGCCCGAGGCATCGCGTGACCTGGCGCCCTTGGTCTGGTCCATCCCGGTCGCGCCGGCATTCAGCTTGAGCGAGCCGTTCTGCTCGAACACCCAGTCGAACAGGTAGTCGTAGTTCCCCGCCGTCATGAACATCCGGAGCACCAGCTCCCGCTGCGCCCGGCTCTCGACCACGCGGTTCCCGTCGCGCGCATGGCGCCAGGCCGGATCGCCGGTCATCCGCTCGAACAGACACGCGGCGCGAACCCGCTCCCGGGGGATCCCCTTGTCGGAGGCGACCACGGCGTTGAAGTAGGTCGCGGTGCCCGGACAATCCAATCCGGGCTCCAGACTGCTGGCGATGCCTCCGAACAGCGCGGGATAGCTGCCCAGGTCGAAGTAGCTCTGATACCCCCACGGCTCGGCGGGGTCCATATAGGGAACGAACAGCTCCGAGAGCGAGCCCTGGTACAGCACCGAGCGATCCCGGCCGCCGTCGGTGTAGCGCACCAGCGAAAGCACGAGGCCACGGCGCGGATCGACCCGGAAATGGAACTTCCAGTTTTCCCAGCTCACCTCCTGCCCCTCGAGCGAGAACGACGGCCCCGCGGGCTGGCTCACCACAATCGGTGACTTGACCTCGCGCGTCCGCCCGATGGCCTCGGCGTCGTACTCGCCGACCGGACCGGTCGCAGGGCGGACGCCGGTGTCGATAACCCGCAGGATCTTCTTCTCGGTGAGATCGAAGACGATCACCAGCCCTTCGTAGCTTTCGCCGGACCCGCTGAACCGCCCGTGCTCCGTGCCGCACACGGCGCGAATCACCCGGTGGTTGCGCTCCTCGGGTAGATCGAAGTAGCCCTCGTTCTGCGGATAACAATTCACGTGATTGAAGTCGGTGACCCCCCGCTTGCGGATCGCGTCCCGCACCCGGGCATCCTTCAGCACGGTCTCATTGACGATCTCTTCCTCTGCCTCGATCGCCATGTACTGCCGCCCGGGAACCTCGCGCCAGGAGAGCAGCTTCCTGGCGTTGAGGTCGACGATCGCTTCGTAGCCTTTCCCGCTCTGATAGAGGTGCACGAAGCCCTCGCGGCGGAACGGCTGACCGGGTTTCCACGCCAGCACCTCCGCCTTGGGTGGCTCATGCAGCGCGACATAGAGGTATTTCGTGGTCGAGTCGGTCTTGCCCGACGCGAGCATCGCATCATAGATCGCCCAATGCTCCTTTGCGGAGAGTCCGTCGAGCGGATGTCTGGGGGTCTGGGCGGTGGCGATGGAGACGAGGGAGCCGGCGGCGAGGACAGCCGCGGTCAGCAGACGGCGCATAGCTGATTCCCGAGGAAGGCGACGCTAATACTGGCCTTTCAAGCGCGATCGGGAAAGGGCACGTCGAGCGTCAGTCCGTCGCGAGCCACCAGGGTTTCCGGAAAGACCGACTGGGCCTCGGTGAGCAGCTCCGGGGCATCGCGGGTGTAACGCGGGCTGATGTGGGTGAGCACCAGGCGCCGGACTCCTGCCTCCCGGGCAACTTCGGCGGCCTCCCGCGCGGTGGCGTGCCCCGTCTCCGCGGCGCGGGCGCGCTCATCCTCACCGAAGGTCGCCTCGTGCACCAGGAGATCGGCGCCGCGCGCGGCGGCAACGACCGCCGGGTGCGGGCGCGTGTCGCCGGTGTAGACCACCGTGCGCCCCGGTCGCGGCGGACCCACCAGCGCCGCCGGCGCAATCGTGCGGCCGTCGGGCAGGGTCACGCTCTTGCCCTTGTGGATCTGGCCCCAGAGCGGGCCCTCGGGAATCCCCAGCTCGCGCGCCTTGTCGGGATCGAACCGGCCGAGCCGGTCGCCCTCCACCAGCGCATAGCCGATGGTATCTGCCC
>CAYNNS010000021.1:0-4933 GCA_964398345.1 uncultured Gemmatimonas sp.
GGGCGACTGGTCACCCTCGACCAGGTGGACTGCATCATCGCCGGGCTCAGGGTGCGCCGGGTCGGCGAGCAGACCTTCGAGATCGTGCGGCAGTACGTCGACGAGGTGGTCACCCTCCCCGACGCCGAGATCTTCGACGCGATGCTCTGGGTGATGCACCACGCCAAGCTGGTCGTGGAGGGGGCAGCGGCGGCCCCCGTCGCCGCGCTGCTCAAGGGTCTGATTCGCGCGCCGGCGGGGGCTAAAGTTGTCGCTGTGCTGAGCGGCGGAAACGTCGACCTCGAACAGCTCCGGGGCCTCCGCTGGAACTAGGCTACGGCTTCTTCGCGGTCTCCGCGGCCTTTTCCTTTGCATTGCCGGGCTTGTAGCTCACCGTGACCGGCTGATCGATGGTAACCCGCAGCCGCTGGCCCGCCGGCAGCTCGATCTGATGCCCCTTCGTGGCCACCGCTACACCTGTCCCGAGCACCGCGCCGACGATCACGCCCGGCACGGTGGCATGGGCGATGGCGCCCACGACTCCACCGACAACCGCTCCCCCGCCGATCTCGGCCGCGCTTTCCAGCGCGTCGTTCTTGCCGCGAATCCGGAACGGCTCGGCGCTGATAGCGTAGTCGCGACCGTCAACCTGCAGGTGCGTGAAGCGCAGCGTCAGCTCCGGCGCGCCGGCGATCCGGCCGCCGCCCTCGGAGTGGGTCACCTCACCCTCGACCACCGCGCCTTCGGCTATCCGGGCGCCTTCGCTCAGCACGATCGGCTCCTTCGAGACCAGCGTAACCCGGTCGCCAACGTTGCTGTGCTCGGTCGAAATGCTGTGGCTCAGTGCTCCGACGATCCGGGTGCCGGCCGGAATGGTGCCTTCCCGGGTTCCCGATCGGGTAACTACCGCAGCCGCCACCACTCCCACGGCGGCTACGATGAGGGCGCCGAGTATCAAGCGCGAACGGCCGCCCCAGGCAGAAATCGTCGTTTCGGTCGTCATGTGTCCTCCTTGGAGTACCTAGCGGTGGACGACCGGCTGGCCGAAAACTGCACAACCTGGACCGCCGGCTATTCCCCGAGGGGCCGGAGCTGAGAATCGAGCCGCTGCACCGCCCGCTGCCGGCTCTCGGCGTCGCCGAAGATCTTTTCCCCGTCGTAGCGCCCGTTCTCGATGAAGATCTCCGAGGTCTGTTTCCCCGAGGTGATGCTGCCGGCCAAGTAGACCCCCGGCAGGTTGCTCTCCAGCGTTTCTGGATTGAGCGCCGGCCGGCGCGACTCGGGATCCAGCGTGATGCCCAGGGACTCGAAGAGCGCGAATTCGGGGTGGTAACCCGTAAGGAGGTAGACCCGGTCGGCGGGGAGCCGCTCGACCCCGCCCGGTCCCTCGATGCTTACCGCCTCGGCGGCGATCGTGGTGACCCGGCTTTCCCAGCGCGCGCCGATCTCTCCCGCCTTGATCCGGTTCTCCAGGTCGGGCTTGAGCCAGTACTTGACGCTGGGCTTGAGCGCCGGCTTGCGATAGACCAGCGTAACCCGCGCGCCGGCCCGGTAACAGCTCAGCGCATGCTCGACCGCGGAGTTCTTGCCGCCAACGATCACGATGTCCCGCCCCGCCGAGAGGTGCGGCTCGTCGGCGTAGTGCGAGACGTGGGGCAGCTCCTCCCCGGGGACGTCGAGCCGGTTGGGATGGTCGAAGTAACCCGTCGCCAGCACCAGGCGTCCCGCGCTTAGCGTCTCGGCGCTCCGCGGCGTTTCCACGCGGCAACGCCAGCCGCTTCCCTCGAGCTCGGCGCCGAGAAAGCGCGTGTAGCTCCGGACCCTGAGGCCTTCCGCCCTCACCACGCCGCGATAGTACTTGAGGGCCTCCTCCCGGGTGGCCTTGGGCCCGGCGCAGACGAGCGGGTGCCCCCCGATCTCCAGCCGCTCGGGGGTGGTGAAGAAGATCATGCCCACCGGGTAGTGGACGATGGAGTTGGCGATGGCTCCGGTGTCGATGACCAGGGGATCGAAGCCGCGCCGCCGCGCCGAGATGGCGCAGGCGAGGCCGATCGGCCCCGCTCCGACGATCAGGACTTGCTCTAGAATTGCCGGCCGAACGCGAAGATGAAGGAGGTCTTGCGCCCCTTCTCCAGCGCGCGGGCAAAGCCGACGGCGAGCGCATCGCCGAAGAACCCGATCCGCACGTCGACGGACTTGCGGAGCTTGCCGGTCACGACCGAGGCCGGGAGGGGCAGCCCGGTGGTGGTGTCGGTGACCAGCTTGGCGGTCTTGTAGTCGTACTTGTCGCCGAGCGCGAGCACGGCCGCGGCGCCCGCGGCGTTGCGGGTGCTGGTCTTGCCGGCCTGGAAGCCGAACGACACCGCCGGCGCGAGCGCGGGCAGCGTCAGGTTCGAGCTGACCCGCCAGGGCAGGTTGAGCAGGCCGAGCGGGAAGGTGAGCCGGGTGCGGAGCAGCACCGCGCGGTCGCCGGCGAACTCCTTGTAGTCGTAACCCGGCAGTCCAGCCGGCCCGCCGATCTCGAAGAGCTGCTGCGGCGGCGGGGCGTCCGAGATCACCGCGCCCGCGTGCAGCCGGGTGATGAAGAACATCCGCGACCAGGTCTTCCGAAGCACCAGACGCGCTTCGATCCGCTTGTAATCGAGGTCGCCGTTGCCGTACTCGAACTCGCCGCGGAAGCCGACCCCGTCGTGGGCGTAGAGCGGGCTGACCTCGGGATTCCAGTCGACCAGCGCCATACCGCGCCAGTACTTGCCCTCGGCGACGCCGCGGTTGGGGCGCAGTTTCCTGCCGAAGAGCGACTTGCTCAGATTGCGCTCCACCGAGTCGTCCTTCATCCGGGCGCCCTCGAGCGTCACGATGCTGCCGTGCGCCTTGAGCTGGCGGGTTATGGAAAGCCCGCCGCCGGTCCGGCCGACGTAGTCCCAGGCGTCGCGGCCCACCAGCGCGGAGAGCGCCCGGCTGTCGAACTGGTTGCGGAACTTGTTGGTGACGTCGAGATAGCGGCCGCCGAAGCCCTCGAAAGTCCACTTCTTGGTCTCCCAGCCCAGCCGCCCGCCGCCGCGAAAGGTCTTTTCCTTCCAGGCGCGGCCCCCGTCGCCCTGGAGGTACACGCCGGGAGCGGCGTCGCGCAGATGCGCCATCAGCGAGAGGCCGGTGAAATAGCCTTCGATCCGGTTCACCCGCACGAAGTCGTGCTTGTCGAAGCCCTGGATCAGCAGCAGCGGCTTGCCCTCGGGGTTGAGCTTGGTGGGCCGGTACTGCCGGAAGTCGCTCTGCGACACCGACTGGGTCATGGCGCCGGGCTCGGTGAACCAGCCCCTGAAGTGGCGCAGGGTATCGCCGGGAGCGCGGGTTACTTCATACCCCATGGTCGAGGCGCCGACCGCAGCGCCCGCGCCCCGCCCCGTCAGTACCTCGACGTTATGAAAGCGCGAGATCGCCCGGCGCGCCGCGCCCGAGCCGACCTCGAGCCCGCCGCCGCTCTGGATCTCGAAGCGCTGCACCAGGGGAACCCAGTCCCCATTCGGCAGCGGCTGGTTGACGAGATCCACCAGCGTGATCTTGGGCTCGAAGTCCGGCAGATGCAGCATCCCGCCGCGCGGCGCCCGGCCGAGGATGCGGAGCTGGCCCAGCATCCGGACCACCCGCCCGCTCTGGGGATCGAGGTCCAGCTCGCCCTCGAAGACCGTCTGCTCGCCCTTGAAGTCGGAGCGCGGCGTCACCGTCACCACCACCACATCGCGCTCGGCGATGTCGATCTTCTTCCGTTCGGTCTTCCCGCCGGCAAAGCTGTAGTAGGTGTCGCGGTCCGGGGCGAGCGGATGGACGATAATCTCGGGCGCCAGGGCGCCGCTCAGGGTCTCCGAGTACTTGGTCTCTCCCGCGCCGGTCTGGGTGACCAGGATGAAGCGGGTGCCGTTGAGGGTCGGGGCGATCCAGCCGGTCCGGAGAAACGCCATCTTGGAGAGCGGGACCTGGCCCTCGTAACTGCGCGAGCCGACGATATGGTAAGCAAAGCCCGACTCGTTGAGCCAGCGCGCCCAGCCGCTGTTCTGCTCCAGGAGCGTCGGGGCTTCCATCCGGTCTTCGCGGCGGTTGAGCATCGCGCTCTCGGTTTCCACCATGGCGCGGTAGCCGCCCGAAGCCTCCATCGCCTTCTGGTTGGCGCTGGCGGCTCGCTCGAGAAAACGGCAAAGCTCGGGATCGGTACAGGGGGAGGCAGCGGCGGTCTGCAGGAGTACCAGGACGCCAAGCACGGGAGAGCCCCGGGGAAGTGGAGCGCTGAATATACCGCCTAGGCGGGCCTCCAGCAGCGGATCGCGAAGACGTTGCCTTCCCCGTCGTTGAAGAAGCTCATCCAGAGGGCGCGGTCCCCGGCACGGTGCACGATGTGGGGCTCGTCGCGGAAATGCACCGCCTTCTGCAGCAGCGCGCGGTAGGCCTCCTGAATCTCGGCGACGTCGAAGTAGTGCACCGAGGCGGCGTGATCGAACTCCGGCGACTCGGCGCCGCTCAGCATCAGGTGCACGCCGCCGCACTGGAAGAAAGCGAGCCCCGGCGCCTCGAAGAGGTAGCTCAGGCCGAGCTGATCGCGGTAGAACTGCACCGCGCGGGGGAGATCCTTAACCCGGACGGCGATCTGCCCGATGTTCTGAAGGGACGACATAAGCCTCCATTGCGAAGTATTCCGCCAGGCCGAGCCGGTCGAGCGTCTCGGCGGTGTCCTTGTTGCGCGCCTCGACCCGCTGCCAGAACTCCCGGTCATCCAGCCCGGGGAAGGGCGCCGAGTCCTTCTGCGACTGGTGCTTGAAGATCGCCTGGATCTTGACCGCCAGCTCCTCCTGCGAGAGCGGCACCAGCCAGGTCGCTTCGGTCACGGACCACTCCTGCCCCGGGCGGCGATAGGGCCAGACTCGGGGTTCGGGCGCCAGCCCCCCCACGCGCCGGTCGG
>CAYNNS010000021.1:4943-7229 GCA_964398345.1 uncultured Gemmatimonas sp.
CCGTGGTTGCGGGCCCAGATCCACCAGCGCGCGGTCGATCGCCTCCTTTCCCAGCCGGTGGGTGCCGTGCGGGTCCCGGAGGTCCCCCGCGACGAACACCAAATCGGGGCCGGTTTCCTCGAGGAGCCGTCGGACGATCGCGACGTCGGCCTCGCCGACGGGATCCTTGCGCACCTTGCCGGTCTGAAAGAAGGGCAGGTTGAGGAAGCGCGCCCGGCTCGCGTCGAGCCCCAGCGTTTCGATCCCGCTCACCGCCTCGGCTTCGCGGATCATGCGCTTGATGTCCTGGACCGCGGCGCTGTCCACGTCGCCAGGGGCCTTCTGCTCCAGAAAGTTCCGCACCTCGGTCGCGAGCGCGGCGACGCCTTCCTTATCGAGCCGCCGCACCGAGTCGAGCCGTTCAAGGAAGTCGAGGTAGCGGCGCACGTCGTGGTCGAACACGGCGAGGTTGCCGCTCGTCATGTACGCCACCGTGATGGCGTTGCCGTTCTGCGCCAGCTTGTAGAGCATGCCGCCCATCGAGATGACGTCGTCGTCGGGGTGCGGCGAGAAGCAGACCACCCTGGCTTTGCGGGGGAGCTTGGAGCGGCCCCGGATCTTGGCGCCCAGCACGTTGAAGGCGAAGCCGTTGACCGCGCCGGGCGAGCCGAAGCGCGCCAGCAGCGCCGAGACGCCGTGCTCGATGTAGTCGCGCCGGGTGAGCTTGAGGATGGCGCGGCCCACCTTGCGGGAGAGCCAGACCACCGCGCGCACCGCGAGCGCGTCGGTCCATTCGACTTCGTCCACCAGCCAGGGCGTGGCGACGCGGGTCAGCTCCGCCGCGGCGGGGCCGTCGAGGTAGAACGTCGTGGCGGGATGCCGCTGCAGGAAGGTCGCGGCGACCTGGGTGTCGACGTCGCCTTCGACCGCGCGGCGCACGATCGCCGCCTTGTGCTCGCCGGTGGCGAGGATCGCGATCTCCCGCGCCGCGAGGATCGTCGCCACGCCCATGGTGATCGCTTCGCGCGGCACGTTGGCCTCGCCGAAGAAATCGGCGGCGGCGTCTCTCCGGGTTATGCTGTCGAGGGTCACCAGCCGAGTGCGGCTGCCGGCGCCGGAGCCCGGCTCGTTGAAGCCGATGTGGCCGGTCTTGCCGATGCCGAGCAGCTGGAAGTCGATCCCGCCCGCTGCCTGGATCGCGGCCTCGTACTCGGCGCAGTGCGCGGCGACCTTGTCGCGGGGCACGTCACCGCACGGAAGGTGGACGTTGCCTGGGTCGATGTCGACGTGGCGGAAGAGGTTCTCCCACATGAAGCGGTGGTAGGAGTGCAGGCTGTCCGGCGCCATCGGGTAGTACTCGTCGAGGTTGAACGAGACCACGTTCCGGAAGCTGAGTCCCGCGTCCTTATGCAGCCGGATCAGCTCGCGGTAGACCCCGACGGGCGTCGACCCCGTCGCCAGCCCCAGGACCGTGCGCCGCTTCTCCTTCTCCCGGGCGCGGATCAGCTCGGCGATGCGCCCGGCGACGGCCCGGGTCAGGGCGTCGTGGTCGTCATAGCTCTCGGTCCGGATGCGTTCGGGGTTGTCCATGCGAGAATTCTATGCCCCGCCACGAACAAAGTCCTTCGGGCTCACGGCGACAGCGGGGAAGTGCCGTAGGACCTGGCGGTCCGAGGTGACGAGCGGGACTCGCAGCTCCTGCGCCAGCGCCACGTATTCGCAATCGTAGGCAGAACAGGGGCAGGCGGCCACGAGTTGCAGCACGCGCTCTCCGGCGAGCGAATACTCATGGGCGCCAAGCAATCCCTCCGCCAGCTCATGCGCCTGCCAGGCGTCCTCGATCGCAAGCCCCCTTTGACGCATATATGCCGCGAGGATACTACGGAATTCGCTCCGCCATAAGACGGGGGCAGCCCAGGTTGGATCCCGTTCCAGAACCTGTTGAGCCAGCTCGGTCTCTCCACCGCCCAGCAGGAGATACGCCAGCAGGTTGACGTCGGCGACGATCACACGCGTCCCGTGCGTCGCGCGTCCCGCAGTTGGCGGTCGCTCAGGGGCCGGCCCTGGAGCCGCTCGCGCAGTGCGCGAGCCTGGGCCAGCCAGGTCCGGGGCTCAGGCCGGGCGGCGCCGAGGGCCCGCTCGAGGCAAACAATGATCTCGCCGTTGAGGCTGCGCCGATGGGCTTCCGCCTGCTGTTTGAGCCGGCGGTAGAGTGGATCCGGGAGTCCCTTGATGGTCAGCGTCGGCATGGGGGTTCCATGTTGGTACCAAAATGGAACCTAGGCCGTCAGGGCGCTCCGGTCAAGG
>CAYNNS010000021.1:7329-19973 GCA_964398345.1 uncultured Gemmatimonas sp.
GGTTCCATGTTGGTACCAAAATGGAACCTAGGCCGTCAGGGCGCTCCGGTCAAGGCTTTTTCATCGGGTCGTTCTCGTGCTCCGTGGCAATGACCGCTCCGGTCATTGCGTCGACGTGCACCTCCTCGATGCCCGGCTTGCCCGCGACTTTGATGTCGTAGGAGTAGATGAGCCTGCCTGTGTACGCCGAGGCCGACACCCCTGTGCGCTCACTCCGATCGCAGGGTGCGCGCCGGGTCCACCCGCGCCGCGCGCCGGGCGGGAATCCAGCTCGCGAGCGCCGCGATGAGCACCAGCAGTCCCGACGCCCCCGCCAGGGTGACCGGATCGCTCGGCGCGACGCCGTAGAGCAGGCCGCGCAGGAAGCGGGAGAGCAACAGGAACACGACTAACCCGCCCGCCACACCGGCCGCGGTCAGCAGCAATCCCTGCCGCGTGAACATCGCGATCACGCTGCGCGGCTCCGCGCCGAGCGCGAGCCGCACGCCCAGCTCCCGGGTGCGGAGCGAGACCAGGTAGGCCATGACGCCGTAAAGTCCCACCGCGCCGAGCAGCAGGGTCACCAGCGCCGCCGCGCCCAGGATGAGAATGGTGAGGGCCAGCCGGCCCATTTGCTCGCGCACCACCGCCGCCATCGGCCTTACGTCGAAGGTCGGGATCGTGGGATCCAGCTCGCGCACCGCGCGCTGCACCGCGCCGCTCAGCGCGGCCGGGTCTCCGGCGCTCTTCACCACCAGCGCCTGGGTCCGGTACGTCTTGTCGAAGAGGGTGTCGGGGGCCACCACCGCGGGGAAGTACACCGTCTGGGTGAGCGGGGCCGAGAGCGAGGTGTCGCGCACGTCGTCCACGACGCCCACCACCGTCAAGAAGGGAGTGTTCGGCAGCTCGCGGAAGCGCTTGCCGAGGGCCGCCCGTCCGGTGGAATCGTGGTAGAAGTGAATCGCCGTCTGCCGGCTGATCATGGCCTCGTCCCACCGCTGCCGGCTCATCGGCTCGAAGCCGCGCCCCGCGAGCAGCGGAATGCCCATGGTGCGGAGGTAGCCGTCGTCCACCGTCGTGAAGAGCTGCAGCGGCGGAATCTTGGTGGCCGACGACTCGTCCCCCTCGGCGTAGTACGGATCGGCGTTGCGGCCGGCGCTGTTGAGCGGCAGGCGGGACGTGAGCCCCACGGCCCGCACCCCGGGCAGCGCGGCGACCCGGTCGCGGAGCTGCTGGTAGAAGCGCGCGGCACCGGCCGGCTTGGGATAGCGAGCCTGCGGCGCCAGCATCCAGAACGTGGCGACGTGTTCCGGGTCGAAGCCGAGCCGCACGGCGTTGAGCCGGAAGAAGCTCCGCAGCAGGAGGCCCGAGCCGGACAACACCACCAGCGCCAGCGCGATCTGTCCGGCGACTAACACGCCACGCACCCGGTGCCGGCTGCGGCTGCCGGTGCCGGTGCGGCCGCCGTCCCGGAGCGCCGACTCCAGGTTGCTGCGGCCGCTCCGCACCATCGGAATGATCCCGGTCACCAGCGCCACCAGGACGCCGAGGCCCGCGGTGAACAGCACGATGGCCGGAGTGATCCCCAGCTCGGCGAGCCGCGGGACGGCGAGCTGGTTCGTACCTGCGACGCCGGTGGCGACCAGGGCGCGCACCGCGATCGCCGCCAGCACCAGCCCGCCGGCGCTCGCGATCCCCGCGAGACTCGCCGATTCCGAGAGGAATTGCCCGAGCAGCTTGCGCCGCCCGGCTCCCAGCGCTTCCCGCACCGCGAGCTCGCGCTGCCGCCCGTCGGCCCGCACCAGGATCAGGTTCGCGACGTTGAAGCAGGCCACCAGCAGCACCAGCACAGCCGCGACCGCCACGGTCCACAGCGTTCCGGAAAAGCTCCCGACCACGTCCTGCTTGAGCGGGACCAGCAGCGGGACCGGCTTGGCCTGGTCGAGCAGCATCTGCGTGGAAACGCCGGGCGCGGCTTGCGGCGCGACGTCCACGATGCGGGGCAAGACCGAGGCGAAGTCGCGAGTTGCCGCGGCGACACTCACCCCGGGCTTGAGCCGGGCGATGCCACTGAAGTTGAACCCACCGGCCAGCGCGGGGTGGGGGTCGAGGCCGAGAGGCAGCCAGGCTTCGGTCAGCGCCTCGGGAAAACGGAACCGCCTCGGCATCACCCCGATGATCTCGCGGGTTCGGCCGTTCAGGTCCATGCTCTTGCCGATGATGTTGGGATCCCGGCCGAAGCCGCTCTGCCAGAGTCCTTCGCTGATCAGCGCGACGTAGGGCCCATTGGGGAGGTCCTCGGCGGCGCTGAAGCTGCGGCCCTTGAGCGGCGGCACCTGCAGCAGTGGAATGACGCCTTGCGACAGCCAGGCGACCTGGATCCGGCGGGGCGCTCCCGATCCGCCCGGAGCGGCCAGGTTCGCGGTGCCCGCCTGATAGACGCCGATGTCCTCGATGCTGTGGGCGAGCTTGCGATAGGTGAAATAGGTGGCCTGAGTCTGTTCCACGTGGCTGAACGACAGCGGCGGCAGATTGTGCCACGCGCCGACGAGCCGGTCGGGATTCCCGTAAGGCAGCGGGCTCAGCAGAACGCCATTCAGGATCGTGAAGATCGTGACCGAGGCCCCGATCCCGATCGTCAGGGTCAGGATTGCGGTGAGGGAGAAGCCGGGGGAACGCCGGAGCGAGCGCAGCGCGAAGCGGAGCGATTGAAACATGGCCGGCCCATGCAAACGGGATGAGCGCTCTACGCCGTCTGCGGGGGCCGGGTTTCAACGAGCGACGTTGAGAGTCGAGGGGTCGTTGTTTCGTTTTGCCGGTGCTCTCTGCCGGGCGTAACTTTGGGGTCTCAGAGAATTCCGTTCAGCCTCCACTGATCCGTCCTGGAGCGGCATCATGCGTCTCCCGACTCGCCTCGCTGTCGCATCGCTTCTGATCCTCGTCGGCGCAGCCCGTCACGCCGCGGCCCAGTCGACTTGGCAGCCCGTGGATACCCTGGCGTTCGCGGCCCTCAAATGGCGCAACATCGGGCCCTTCCGCTCGGGGCGCTCGGTCGCCGCGGCGGGCTCCGTTGCGCGGCCCAACGAGTACTGGTCCGGCACCACCGGCGGCGGCGTCATGAAGACCACCAACGGCGGCTACACCTGGGAGCCGGTGAGCGACAAGTACTTCGGCGGGACGATCGGCGGCATCGCGGTCTCTCCGCCCAATCCCGACATCGTCTACGTCGGCCCCGGCGAGTTCACGCTCCGGGGCAACACCTCCTACGGCGACGGCGTCTACAAGACCACCGACGGCGGTGCGACCTGGACGTTCCTCGGCCTGAAAGACACCCGCCAGATCGCCGCGGTGCTGGTGCATCCCTGGAATCCCGACCTGGTCTACGTCGCCGCGCTCGGCCACGCCTTCGGCCCCAACCCCGAGCGCGGCGTCTTCCGCAGCAAGGACGGCGGCAAGACCTGGGACAAGATTCTCTTCCGCAACGATTCGGCGGGGGTCACCGATCTGGTGATGGACCCGAGCGATCCCGCGATCCTCTACGCCGCCACCTGGCAGGTGGTGCGGCGGCCCTGGGACATCAGCAGCGGCGGGCCCGGCAGCGCGATCTACAAGACCACGGACGGCGGCGATCACTGGACCGAGCTGACCAAAAATCCCGGGCTGCCCACGGGCACCCTCGGCAACATCGGGCTGGCGGTGTCGCGCGCTAACCCGCGCATCCTCTGGGCGATGCTCGAGGCGGACTCGGGGGGTCTCTATCGCTCGGGCGATGCGGGGGCGACCTGGCAGCGCATCAATACGAAGTCCAGCATCCACTGGCGCCCCTTCTACTTCACCCGGGTCTTCGCCGACCCGGCGGACACCAATACCGTGTACCTCCCGAACGGGACCCTGTTCCGGAGCACCGACGGCGGCAAGCACTTTAGCGAGGTGCGCCCCTACAATGATCTCTGGGACACCCACTACCTCTGGATCGCGCCCGACAATCGCGACCGCATGATCGTTGCCGCCGACCAGGGCGCCCGCGTCTCGCTCAATCGCGGGCTCAACTGGAGCAGCACCGGATACGCCACGGGCCAGTTCTATCACCTCGTCACCACCACGCACTTCCCCTACCGGGTCTGCGGCTCCCAGCAGGACAACAGCGGCGCCTGCGGGCCGAGCCGCTCGGACAACCTCTTCGACATCACGCAGTGGTATTACCCGGGCGGCGGAGAGTCGGGCACCATCGTGAGCGACCCCACCCATCCCGACGTCACCTTCGCGACCGGGGGGACCACCCGCTTCGACAAGAGCACCGGGCGCTTCGAGCAGATCGACCCGTGGTGGGAGCCACCCGCGCTGCCCAAGGACGTGCAGCAGCGCTGGAACTGGACGACGCCGCTCGCGATCTCGCCGCACAACCCCAGTGTCCTCTATATGGGCTCGAATATGCTCTGGAAATCGGCGGATCGCGGCGCGAGCTGGACGCTGATCTCGCCGGATTTAACCCGCCACGACCCCAAGACGCTGATCGTGGCGGGCGGGCCCATCACCAAGGAAACCACCGGCGCCGAGACCTATGCGACGGTCTTCGCGATCGCGGAATCGCCGGTGGCCGGCGGGACCATCTGGGTCGGGTCGGACGACGGGCAGGTGCACCTGACCAGGGACGGCGGCGCACACTGGGCCGACGTGAGCCCTCCGTTCAAGGAATTCACCCGGGTCTCGAGCATCGAGCCGTCGCCCCACGCGGCGGGGACGGCGTACGTCGCGGCCAACCGCAACATGCTCGACGACTACGCGCCCTATCTCTACAAGACCAGCGACTTCGGCAAGAGCTGGACGCTGATCACCGCGGGCATTCCGCCCGACGAGTTCGCGCGGGTTATTCGCGAGGATCCCGAGCACAAAGGGTTGCTCTACGCCGGCACCGAGCGCGGGGTCTGGGTCAGCTTCGACGACGGGGCACACTGGCAGTCGCTCCGGCTCAACCTGCCGCGGGTGCCGGTGCACGACCTCGTGGTGAAGGAGGGGGACCTGGCGATCGCGACGCACGGACGCGCCTTCTGGATCCTCGACGACATCTCGCCGCTCCGCCAGATAAATCGGGAGACGCCGGGGCAGCCGGCCCATCTCTTCGCCCCGCGCAACGGCTACCGCATCTTCTGGGGGGCGGGGTCACTGATCGAGAACCTGCCCTCGGGGGCTAACCCGCCGAACGGGATCTTCGTGTACTACTGGCTCAAGGACAAGAACCAGGACCTGACGCTCGACATCCTCGACGCGAGCGGCGCGGTGGTCAACAGCTACAGCAGCCGCCCCGACTCGGCGGCCGTGGCCGACAGTCTCAGGCTCGAAGGCAAGAAGGCGGTGCGCAACGACAGTCTCAAGAAGGCGGGCGTCACCGACACGGTGAAGCTCAACGCGCCCTTCATGGAGCCGCCGGTGGAGGACGCGAACACGCTCGCCCACCTGCCGCGCGCGCCCAACAAGCAGGGGCTCAACCTCTTCAACTGGACCTTCCGCTACGCCGACGGCGTCGCGATCACCGACACCGCGGTGCAGCTCCAGCGCATCCCCGGCGCCACCGCGCTGCCGGGCGCCTACTCGGTGCGGCTCACGGTGGGCGGCAAGGCGGAGGTCCAGCGGTTTACTCTGCTCGCGGACCCGCGCGTTAAGGCGACGCCGGCGGAGCTCAGGGCCCGCTACGACCAGACGCTGCGGGTGAACCGCGCGATGGCGGAGGTGGTGGCAACGCTCAACGATCTCACCGCGCTCCGGACTCAGGTCGAGGCGCGCCGCACCGCCGCGTCGGGGAATGCCGGGCTCGAGCAGACGCTGCACCGCTTTTCCGACAGCCTCACGGTTCTGGCCCGGAAGCTGGCGCCGCGCCGCTCGCTCGGCTTCGACTTCGATCCCTACTCGACCAGCTCCTTGGCGGAGCTCCGCAACTTCACCTTCGGCGACATGAACTCGCCGCCGAATCAGGGGGAACGGACCGGGTCGGTGGAGGCGCTGGCGCGCGCGCGGCGGACGGTGGACGAGGTAAAGCGGGCTGTCGCGGGGGCGCTTACCGGGGTGAACGAGGCGCTCAAGGCGGCGGGGCAGGCGCCGCTGGTAGCGCTCAGCTCGTCTGGGCGCTAGGGGTCGGCCGGCCGCGGCGCCTTGGCCAAGCGCTTGCGATTAATCGTGTGAAGCGGATCGGGCTCCAGGGAGAGCCTCTCCAGCCATAAGTCTTCGAGCGCCGTCAGGTCCTCGATGGGGTCGTAGTCCGGCTGATCCGAAGGAGCGAGCGTGTCGAGAACCTCGAAGACGAAGGACTCGGGCCCATGCTCGGCCCAATCGGCTTGGAGGGCGCGCGACGAGTGGCCGCCCATGCGCAGTTGGGCGCGGTGTCGGTTGAGAATCGACGGGAGGTCCGTGCTCGCCGCGACGAGGGCGTGTCCGGTGGTCCGGTTCTGGATCCGGTAGACGCCCATCGGGGGACGCCGCTGCTTGTAGTCCCGGATGAGCTCTTTACGGTTCAACGCCACGTCCTTGGTGTCGCGGTGGCATCGACGCCACTAGCGGCTCACGCCGAGCGCTTTGGGCGTGACCGGCGGCGGCGGGAACCGGCCTGAGCCTGTGTCATGTAACTGCGCAGGACGGCATTCATGCGGGTCTGATAGCGGGGGCCTTGGTTTTTGAACCACGCAAGGACGTCTTGATCAAGCCGGAGCGAGACGGCCTGCTTAGGTGGGGGGATCACGAGCTTGGCTCCCGCCCAGAAGTCCGGGGGCAGACTTGCGTACTCTGGGGGTACGCTCTGCTCGATCTCCTCATCAGTCATCGCACGCAACCGCGCGAGATCTGCTCGGCCCCGCACTGGGGTCTCAGCGACCCGAAAGGGTTTCCGCGTACGTTTTGCGCTCACGACGATTACTCCTCCACGCTGCGATGATCCGGCGCTCCGGTGTCGGTCCTCCACGATCGGTGTACACCACGGTTAGATGGGTGCCTTCGACGACCCCGATCGCGATGATCCTGGTCTCTCCGTACGACTGTCGGTCGTCCACCCGTTCGGCGGTTGCTCCGTCGAAGATCCCTGCGGCGAACGCGAAATCGAAGCCGCGTTTCCGAAAGTTCGCGGCACTCTTCTTCATGTCCCAGGTGACGCGCACCAAGCAAAATACTATTGTATGTACAGATAGCAAGCCCTGAAGGTGCTGGGAATGAAACCGGTGGCAGGCGTCCTAACGACCTGCACTCCAAGCGCTGGTTAGACGGCTTAAGAGCAGGTCAGGGGGCCGTCAGCCAGGCCCGCTTGCCGTCGAATTGCTGATAGGTTTCGCTTCAAAGTCTTTCCGCTTGCTCGCCATCCACTTCGCCATGCCATCCGGCGATTGCATGAGGTCTCGCAGCTTCTCCATGGCCTCGAGATGAGCCCTGTCGCCTTTTTGAAACATCTCCGTCCCGTGCTTCTGGCTCATCTGAGCAATTTCTTCGAAGGTGCTCGCGTGGAACTCCACATCGCACGCTCCACCGAGTTCCTTGCAGGTCATGGTCTTCATGGATAGCTCCCTTGTGCTTCAGGTCGGGCTCCTCCACGCCAGGGCGATGAGCGGTGCGACAATCGCGTAGTGGAGCAGGGTGAAAGCGGTTTCAACCTGCAAGAACCGGCTGACGGAACTCATACGGTACTTGGCAGCGGCAGGTAGCACTGCAAGAGTCCAAGCCAGTGCCCCAAACAGTCCAGCAAAGCGGAGGCTGCTCACGGTCCAATCGCCCCGGGCGGTACTGAACAGATGCGGATACAGCCAGGCGTAGGCGAGGGCCTGGACCAGCATGGCCACGAGCCCGAACGGGATGATCATGGTCGGCCGATACACCTCGAGGCGATCATAGGTCGGCTTGAACGCCTTCAGGTGCCAGAGATACCCGAGCGGAAACGTCGGCAGCAGGTACGCCGCGACAGCCAGCCAGTAGGGGCGAGACATAGAGGCACCGGGTGGGGGTTGGCAGCACGGCCCTAAGCTAGCAGATTACTTGCAACATGCAAGCGGACTGACGATGCAACGACATACCAAGGGCCAGCGGCGCTCGGACTGTCCCATCAGCGTGGCACTGGAGCTCTTCGGGGATTCCTGGACGCTCCTCATCATCCGGGACCTGATGTTCAAGCGCCGGCGTACGTTCCGGGAGTTTGAGGCGGGGGGAGAGCGGATCGCCACAAACATCCTCACCGATCGCCTGGAGCGACTGGAAGCCGCCGGCATCATTCGGCGGCGTCCCGATCCGAGCGATGGCCGCCGGGTGCTGTACGGGCTAACCCCAAAGGGCGCGGATCTGGCCCCGGTCTTGATCGAGATCGTCTTGTGGTCGGCGAAGCACGAACGCACCGCGGCGCCGCCGAGGGAGGTATCGGCAATGAAGCGGAGGCGCGCGCACCTGGTCGCAACGATTCGAAGGGAGTGGAAGTAGCGCTGGTTCGGACCGCCCTTCCTGAGGTAGCACTGTTATGCTACATTTCCCATGACCCCACAGGAGGACAGCATGGTGCGTGAGGTGAAACTCCGCCAAGTCGGCGGGTCGGTCGGGGCCACACTGCCCAAGGACATGGCGGAGCGGCTGAATCTCGGCGTGGGGGATCGCGTCCTCGCGGTGGAGACTGCTCAGGGCATCCTGCTCAGCCCCTACGACCCCACGGTGGAAAAGGCGTTGACGCTGGCCGCCAAGACCGCGAAGCGGTACCGGAACGCCTTGAGACAGCTGGCCAAGTAGGGTGCGAGAGCCCAAATGGCTCGACCGGATCGTGGTGGACGCGATCCACCTGGATCAGATTCGCGAGCACGGAGGGTTGGCTGGTCTTCGGGACGAGAATGCGCTCGAGGCCGCCTTGGCGCGGGCACGGCACAAGTGGCACTATCAGCGGCACAGCGACGTCGCGACCCTGGCGGCGGCCTACGGCTTCGGGCTGAGCCGGAGCCACCCGTTTCGGGACGGGAACAAACGAGTGGCCTTCGTCATGATGGTGGTGTTCCTGGAGCTCAATGGATGGCGGTTTGAGGCGGATGAGGCGGCGGTGGTGCAGGCGATGGTGGCACTGGCAGACGGCAGTCTCGCCGAAAAGGAGCTCGCGGCCTGGATCCGGAAGTACTCGACCAAACCGAAACGAAGGTAGGGCAGTCTAACGTCGCTCAGTTGCCGATCTCGTAGTGAAGCCGGACGTAGTAGAGGCCTTTATCCACTGCGTACCGCTTGGTGTTCTGAACGTCGAACAGTCTCCCCACGCTTCCCGCCGCAAGGTCCATGACCCATTTCGTCTGACTGGTCCGGGAGATGGTGCCCGAGGAGGTCCCGGTACCATTCACGAGGTTCGGACCGTCGTGGCAATGCCCGTATGGCTGGGGCCCCATTTGGAGGATATGAAAGCGTCCGTTGATATGGAATCCCACGTTCATTTGCGCGGTAGTCCTGGTCTGCCCGACCGGAATGTCGAGCATACTGGGGACGGTATCTCCAACCATCGGTAGTTCCGTCACGAGTCCGTTGTCGTCGCCATCGGCGATGATTCCGAGCGGGACGCCACCGCCACCGGGAACCGGATGATCCAAGTTCACGGTGAGCGTACGCGGCTTCTTGGTCCTCGCATTATCCGTGTCAATGATGATGTTTGCCTCGTACACCACGATGCTCCAGCTCACTCCCTCGGTGCCTTGGATGTACGGGCCGCGTCCATCGCTCGACACACCATCAGCCAGATCCGAGATAACGCCCGGCCCGACGAACGCCGCAGCACCGTGATGAAAGCAAACGGCTTTCGGGGGTGCACTGCCATCGGCGCAGTGACTGAGCCCACTGCAGGTCGGCAACTGGCCACCGCGCCCGTCGCCAGCGGGGACCATGCCCGCACAAATAACGGCGATGAGGCCAAGGCCGATGGCAGCTAGCGTCTGGAGTCTCGCGCTGCGCATGAGAACGGCATAAGGGAGATCCTCGCTCGACAAATCCTCGGATCCGCGCGGTTACCGGGCAATCCTCAGGAACAGAGCCTCATGGGATTGAAACGGAGCATTCAACCATTTCATCCAGAGCGTGTCGCCCATCGCCTTCACGAGATACCGTTCACCGTCCATTTCCTTCGCTGGGAGATCGGGGTCCTTGGCGACAACGGGATAATGGGTGAGGGTATCGCCGGACAGCTCGTAGCGTCCCGAGTTGCCATAGAACAGGGCGCACGGTTTGGTGGTCGCCGGATCCTTGTAGCCCAAGACAGCCAACACTGAATAGTGGCTGCGGGTGGCGAGGGACAGGCTTGGATCCTGATGAATGACGTGAAGGGTGTCCTGGAATTTCACGCGGACTTCGAGTATGCGCCAGACGCCGTCGTAGCCACCCGGAATCGCTCCGGCGCGAGAGGGTGCGCCCCACGGAACCCTCACCAGCAGAATCTCCTGTGCGACGAATGCACTCGCGGTGTCCGGCACGAAGCGTTCATTCACCCGCTGATAGTGTTCGCTGAGCGGGCCGTCCAGCCAGAGCGAGTCCCGCCGCGTGCGCACATGGAAACGGATGCTGTCGCCCGCGGCAAGAAACGCATCGTGGCCGACGCTGGGATTCATCGTGAGGGTGTCATGGGCCAGGTGATAGCGACCGCTGGTCGCCCAGAATCGGTCGCAGCTGAAAACCTTCCCGGTATCCGATTCGGCTAAGGTCGCAGCCGTCGAGTAATGCGTCGCGGTCGCGACATAGAGGCTCGTAGTGGGACGAATCAGCAGAACGGTACCATCCCGCCGAGTCAGTCGCACTTGAGCTTCACGCCAGACTCCTTCGAACGAGCCTGCGGCCACCGCGTTCACGGGAATGTCGCTGGGCGCGCGAAGCGTCCGATCTCGCATCGGAGCGACCACAATGAGACCGAGGAGAGTCGCAAGAACCTGTGGCTTAATATGGCTCAAAAAAGTTCGCCTCCGTTCCACGATTCTCCATCGCAACAATCTGATCTCCCCGCGCACGAGCCCGTAGGGTGGTTCCCCCTGCGCGCACCGCGAGTTCCCGATTCGTCAATGGGAAACGGACTGAGAAATGCCCATCCGCGGAAGCGCCCGCCGGTATCTGCACCTGACCCGGTACAAAGCTCACCGATCGGCGCTCGACGCCAACCAGTTCCGTACCATCACGAACCGCCCAGGGCGGAATGCGGATCTGGACCGGCTGCGACGTCCGGACGGAAATGCTGAGCATGTCACTGGTGTACTCTGGGGTGACATCGATGTCGTCGCTCTTGTAATCGAAGCAGAGCTGCACCGCGAGTTGCCCATCTCGTCGACCGACGATGCGTGACTGCGCCTGGGCCAGCGAGTAGACCACGGGCCCGACGATGTCGGTGCCGACGCCGATGATTCTGTCGCCCAGGGGAATGTGCCCGTACGGCGCTGGAAACCCCCACGCTCCCCGGAGTCGTTGCGCAAGGTCCGGCGAACCAGCCCCGGCTGGCTGGCGCTCTCCTGGTTGTACCCACGACACATCGCGAATCTGGCTCGGCAAGAGGTGCGAGCGCAGCATCAACTCCGCATCCGCAAATGCGTCGGGATATCCCCAGTCGCCGAGCAGCAACGCGGTCTCGAGGATCAGAGCAGTGTTCCCCGCCTCTCCGCGGTCGGGATTGATTCCGCGCGGCCCCGTGACAGGGGCCGGAGGGCCGGCGAATTCCGGCGTCCACCCGATGTGGTTGCGGATCCGCTGCAGGCCGTGGTCATAAAATGCCTTCACGCGCGCCATGAGCGCCGAATCATGCGTTGCCGTAGCCAGCCACGCGAGCGACGCCATGACATAGACCACATTCTGCACATGCGAACCCAGGCGGCCGGAATCGTAGTCCCCGTCCGGCACGAAGAACTCGGCCAGTACCGCTTCCTTGAGCGCCGTGGCGAGGTCCAGCGCGCTCCGAGACCCGGTTGCCTGGTAGTACTTGGCGAGGGGTCCGATCGCCATCGCGAGCCCGGCGATGAACGGAGCGCCTGGTTGGACATCGCGGTACATGAGGCCGAGTGTTCCTTCGATGCGGCTCTTGTCCCACCCCTTCTTGGGATCCCACAGCGACGCCACGGCAGCGATGCTCGCCTCGGCGAGCTGATGTGCGCGATCCGAGCCGGTCAGCGTCGCGAGCACGTGGAGGCCATGAAATCCGTGCGCGACGTTCACGGGCGCGAAGTTCACCAGCTTCCCGTCAATGGCGGTGCGATTCAGCGGCAACGCGACCGGGCCACCGTACGAGAAGAACACCACCTTGGCATAGCGGTCGATCACCGCCGGATCGACGGATGCGCCAGCAAGCCTTGCGGCGGTGAGCAGTCCGAGCAGGGATTTCCCGGGGACTTGTGCGTCGGAAAAGATGTCGTTGAACGCGAGCCCGGGTCCCGGGCGGATGTTCAGCCAGAAGTACGGTGCCCCGAGAGGATCATTCGGATTGAAGAGCCGGCCGAGGGCTTGGCAGCCCAGGTCGATTGCGGAACGGAGATCGGTGGTGTTGACGTCGGAGAGTGTGGCAGCTTTGCGGCCGGTTGAGCGGACCCGCCATGCCGTTGCCGGCATCAGGCCCACCGTCGCCCAGAGCCGCCCGAAGTCGCCGCCGCTCCACCAGCCTGTCGCCGCCGCCCTCACACCAATGGCCCATCCTCGAATTCAACCGGACGTCATACAAC
>CAYNNS010000022.1:0-19965 GCA_964398345.1 uncultured Gemmatimonas sp.
GGCGATCCTAACCCGCGAGCTCGCCGCGCTCGGTGCTCCCGGCGAACGGCTGGTCGCGGGGCTGTTGCTCCGCTGGGGCGAGCCGCTCAACGCCGCCCGGCGCCTGGCGGCGGCCTTCCCGCCCGGGAGCAGCGCAGCCGCCGATGCGCTGCAGGAGGCGCTCGATGCCCTGAGGGGCCCGCAGACTCCCGAAGTGTTCCTGGCGCGCGCCACGCTGCTCGAGGCGCTCGCCGATCGCGCCGCACCCGCGGAACGATCGCGGCTCCGGCTCGACGCCGCGCAGGCCTACGCCGACGGCAATGACCAGGCCTCGGCGCGGCGCATGCTCGCGTCACTCGCCGGGGACTCGGCGGCATCGCCGACGATGGCGGCCTCGGCGACGTCGACGCTGGTCGGAGTGCTGGTGGACGAGGGCGGCATCGAGGAAGCCGATCGCCGGTTTCGCGAGCTCGCTCCGCTCCTGGGTGATGAGGACCGTCAGCGACTCGCGATCCGCCTGGCGCAGGGCTGGCTGCGGTCCGGACGGCTGGGACGCGCCGACAGCTTGCTGATGGCGGACAGTTCGGTGGAAGCCCAGGCCGTGAAGGGCAAGGCGGCCCTGTTTCAAGGGCGGCTTGCCGCGGCGCGCAGTTACCTCGCCGAAGCGGGCCCCTTCACCGGGGATCGGTCCGCCGCGACGGAGCGGGTCGGGGTGCTCGGCCTGTTGCAGGTGCTCGAAGGCGACTCGCTTCCGGAGCTGGGTGATGCGCTCTATCGCCTCGAACGCCACGACAGCACAACCGCCGCCGCTCTGCTCGAGCGGCTCGCGCCCACTCTGCCACCGGAGCACGGCGGAGCGGAGCTGCTGCTGCTGGCCGGCCGCGTTCGCGCCGGCGGCGGCCAGAGCGCCGAAGCGGAACGGATCTTTCGGACCGTGGTTGGGCAAGGCGTGCCGGCCAGCTCTGCCGCCGCCGAATTCGCGCTGGCGGATCTGCTGATCCGCAGCGGACGGAATTCCCAGGCCGTCACTGCGCTGGAGCACCTGCTGGTGACCTGGCCAACCAGCGCCGTCATCCCTCAGGCGCGGCGGCTGCTCGATGTCGCGCGCGGCGCGGTTCCGACCTCGTGAAACGACGGGACTTTGTCTGGATGAGTGCCGCTGGCCTCCTGGGCGGTCAGGCGGTCGGGCGGTCTGGCGGTCGGTATCCCCAGGCCGGCTGGCTCCTGGTTCCGATGGACGATGCGCAGTCCGATCACCTCAAGGCCTACGGCGTGACCTTCCGCGTGCTCGAGCGCGGCGGTCGCGCCGAGTGGTTCCTGAACTACCGCAACGGAGCCTTCCTGCTCCCCGGCGATCCGGCGACGCAGCGCGAAGCCGCGATCGCGGGGGTGTCGGTCATCCCCATCGATGATGGGCAGGTGGCGGACATCCGTGCCGAGCTCGGGCGGGGCAACATGGATGCGGTGCCGCTGGAAAAGGCTCCCAAGGTCGCCGTCTACGTGCCGCCCAACGCGGCTCCGTGGGATGATGCGGTCACGATGGCGCTGCAATACGCGGGCATCGCCTTCGAGAAAGTCTGGGACGCCGAGGTGATGGGAGAAAAGCTGAAGACGTTCGACTGGCTGCACCTGCACCACGAAGATTTCACGGGCCAGTACTCGAAGTTCTACCTGACCTATGCGGGCGCCCCCTGGCTCCAGGACATGGTGGACCGCAATCAGCGCATGGCTCGCGAGCTGGGCTTCGCCAATGTGCCCGCGGAAAAGAAGGCCGTGGCGCGCAACATCGCCGCCTTCGTGGAGCGCTGCGGCTTTCTCTTCGCGATGTGCACCGCGACGGAAACTCTCGACCTCGCGCTCGCGAGCGACGGCGTGGACATCGCGGCGGCTTTCGCGGACGGCACGCCCATGGACCCCAACGCCGCCGACAAACTGCACTGGGACAAGGCGCTCGCGTTCCAGAACGCGAGGCTGGAGCTGTCGCCCGCCATCGCGGTCTACTCGGATATCGACGGCCACCAGGTCAACGCCCCGGATCGCCGCCAGCCCCTCGGCGCTTTCACGCTTTTCAATTTCAGCGCCAAGATCGATCCGGTGCCGACCATGCTGGTGCAGAATCACCGGCAGGTGATTCCGGACTTCTACGGCCTCACCACGTCATTCAACAAGGCGACCCTCAAGCCCAACGTCACCATTCTGGCCGACGAATCCGGCGCCCCGTGGGTCAAGTACATCCACGGCGAGCGTGGCCAGGGGACGTGGACGTTCCTGGGGGGGCACGATCCCGAAGATCCCCAGCACCAGGTGGGAGACGCGCCGACCGATCTCTCCACGCAGCCGCACTCCCCCGGCTATCGCCTGATCCTCAACAACGTGTTGTTTCCCGCCGCGAAGAAAAAGGAGCTCAAGACATAGGCGGCCGCGTCGTGGTCATCACCGGCGCGAGCAGCGGCATCGGTGCCGCGCTGGGAGAGCTGCTGGCCCGCCAGGGCGAGTCGCTCCTGCTCGTCGCCCGGCGCGCCGCGGCACTCGAGGCCGTCGTCGCGAAGTGCCAGGGCCGGGCCCAGGCGCTGACCGCGGACCTGACCCAGCGCAGTGAGGTCCGGCGCGCGGTCAGTGCGGCGCTCGAGCGCTTCGGTCACGTCGACGTCTGGGTAAACAACGTGGGGCAGGGCATCACGCGGCCGCCGTCGCAACTCAGCGACGCCGACGTCGAGGCGATGATGCGCGTCAACGTGCTGACCGCGCTGTACGGCTGTCAGGAAATCCTGCCGCATTTCACGGCTCGGGCCCGCGGTCACATTATCAACCTCTCCTCCATGCTGGGGCGGATTCCTCACGCGGTGCACCGCTCGGCGTACAACGGCGCCAAGCATTTCCTGAACGCGCTCACCGCGAACTTTCGCAGCGAAGTGCAGGCGTCCCATCCCGACATACAGTTCTCGCTGATTTCGCCCGGCGTGGTGCGGACCGAATTCGGCCGCAACGCGCTGCATGGCGGTCCCGACTCCTGGCAGCTGCCGGATTCCCAGAGCGCGGAGGAAATCGCCGCCGTGATCGCCGGGGTGATCGAGAGCCGGCGGCCCGATGTCTACACCCGGCCGGGCGCGCGCGACCGCGTGGTGAGCTACTTCGGCGCACTGGGGCAGGATCCCTAGCCGCGGCGCACTCGGCGCTCCCGGGCCTACCCGCTAGAATTCCAGCACTCCCATGTCCATCGAGCGCATCCTCCCCGGCGTTCGCACGCTGCTGGCGCACGAGATCGCCCGGGCCGGCGGCCGCGAGGTGTGCTTCGTTGCGTCCCTGGACGACGCGGGCACCATCATCGAGGCGCGCCCCGTCGCACGGGGCACCGCCGACCAGGTGCTGGCCCTGCCAGGCGTCGCGGAGCGGGGCCAGCTGGTGCTGCACAATCATCCCGGCGGCGAGCTCGAGCCTTCCGTCCCGGATCTGTTCGTCGCCTCGCGGTTGCACGATGCCGGCCTCGGGTTCGGCATCATCGACAATGCCGCGACGGAGCTGTACATCGTCGTCGAGGTCCCCCGCCGCAGGAAAGTGGTGCGACTCGACCCGCTCGACGTTGTGGCGACGCTGGGGCCGCGCGGCCCGATTGCCGCCGGCATGAGCGGATTCGAGGACCGCCAGGGCCAGCGCGACATGGCGGCCCACGTCGCCGACGCGTACAACGATGGCGGGGTCGTGCTGCTCGAGGCCGGCACGGGGATCGGAAAGTCGTTCGCCTACCTCGTCCCGGCGCTCGCCTGGGCGCGAGCCAACGGCGAGCGCACCGTCGTCTCCACCAACACGATCAATCTGCAGGAACAGCTGGTGGGCAAGGACCTGCCGCTGCTCCGCGACGCGCTGGCCGACGCCGAGCACACGCCCAGCTTTGCGCTGCTCAAGGGCTGGCGCAACTATCTCTGTCTGGCGCGGCTCAACTCCGCGCTGGCGGTGCAGCAGTCACTCTTCGAGCCCGACAAACAGGACGAGCTCGTCGGACTGGCGGAATGGGCCAGCCGGACCGCCGACGGAACCCTCGGCGATCTCGCCGTGCCGCCGAGCAGCGAGGTCTGGGACGAGGTCGCGGCGGAACCGGACCTCTGCCCGCGACTGCGCTGCCCGCACTTCGAGCGCTGTTTCCTGTTCCGCGCCAAGCGGGCCGCGGCGGAAGCCGACGTCGTGGTGGTGAACCATCACCTGCTCGCGGCCGATCTCAGCGTGCGCAGTCTCCAGGAGAACTGGGACGAGGCGGCGGTGTTGCCGCCCTACCAGCGCCTGGTTCTCGACGAGGCGCACCATCTCGAAGACGTGGCCGCGGGTCACCTGGGGGCGCAGGTGACCAGCCGCGGGGTGCGGCGCGTGTTAGCCCGTCTCGAACGCAACGGCAAGGGCCTGCTGCCGTCACTGCGCTTCGAGCTCGCCCGGCAGCACGATCTCCTGAGCCGCGCCAGCCTCGACCTCGTGCTGCAACGCCTGCTGCCGGCGCTCGCCGATGCCCGGCGCTTCAGCGAGGCCGTGTTCCGGCGGCTGCACGTTCTGCTCGAGGCGATCCGCGGGCCGCTCCGGCTCGATGCGGAATTTGGGAAGGCAGCCATCTGGGCCGAGGGTTTGAGCGCCGAGCTGGACGGCACGCTCGCGAGCTTCGAGCGGTTGCGTGAGGATGTCGAAACCATCGCGGACCGGATGAGCCAGAGCGAGCTGACCGAGCGGCGCACCCAGCTGCTCGGCGAGCTGCGCGGTGTGGTCCGGCGCCTGGAGGGAGTGAGTGATGGACTCAACCGGACGCTGCGGCCGGCGCCCGGCGGTCCACCCACCGTGCGCTGGATCGAGCGCGCGGGCAGCAAAGGCGATCAGCTCGCCCTGGCGGCGGTGCCGCTCGATCTCGCGCCGGTGCTTCGGGATCTGCTCTTCGACAAGCTGAAGACCGTCGCGCTGACGAGCGCCACGCTCGCGGCGGGTGGGGAGTTCGATTTTCTGGAATCCCGCGTCGGTCTCGCGACGCCGCCAAGTCCGGTCACCGTTCGCGAGATTCTTCCCTCGCCGTTCAACTATCCCGAGCAATGCCTCTTCGGGGTCCCGAACGACCTGGCCGATCCCCGCGAAGACGAAGCGGCGCACGATGCCGGCGTGGTACGCGCCATCAGCGAGCTGGCCTGGGCTTCCGATGGGGGGAGCTTCGCGCTCTTTACCAGCCATGCGGCCCTGCGGCGTGCCGCGACCGAGTTGCGCGCCGTGCTGCCACCCCGCTGGCCGATTCTCGTGCAAGGAGAGCGGACCCGGGACCAGCTGTTGCGCCGGTTCCGCGAGGCCGGCAACGCAATCCTCCTGGGAACCGATTCCTTCTGGGAAGGCGTGGACGTGCCCGGACGCGCCCTCCGCGTACTGCTGCTCTGCAAGCTACCTTTCAAGGTGCCTTCAGAGCCCCTCACGGCCGCCCGGCTCGAACGGCTCGCCGAGCGGGGGGAAGACGGTTTCATGGGTTACCTATTGCCGCACGCCGCTCTCAAGCTCAAGCAGGGCTTCGGCAGGCTGATCCGCAACAGCACCGACGTCGGAGTGGTGATCCTGCTCGACCGCCGGGTTCTGGCGAAACGTTATGGCCCGCTGGTCCTGAGCGGACTGCCCAGGGCGGAACGGGTCATCGGAACCTGGCGTGAGGTGCGGACCAAGTGTGAGGACTTCTTTGCGCGCCACGGCATCGGCGCTTCGGTCTAACGACTTTTCCAATCCACCGTCAACAATCATCGGGGGACCGGAGACCTGGACAGGCCATCGAAAATCGTCTGCGTCGGCAGGAACTATGCAGACCACGCGAAGGAACTGGGCAACGAGGTGCCGAAGGCGCCGCTGCTGTTTCTCAAGGCATCGAGTGCGCTGATCGGGAACGGCGAGTCAATCGTCCTGCCCCCGGAGTCGGCGCGGGTGGAATTCGAAGCGGAAATCGGTGTGGTGATCGGGAAGCAGATTCACCACGCGGGGCCAGCGGAAGCCGAAGCGAGCATCCGCGGCTTCGTCTGCCTCAACGACGTGACCGCCCGGGACCTGCAAAAGAGCGACGGGCAGTGGACCCGCGCCAAGGGTTTCGACACCTTCTGTCCGGTCGGGCCTCGCGTGGCGCTGGGACTGGATTGGCGCAACCTCGAGCTGACCGGCCGCGTCAACGGCGAGGTTCGGCAGCGCGCGAAGGCGACGGACATGGTGTTCTCGATCCCGGAGCTGTTGTCCTATATCAGTGGCGTGATGACGCTGCTGCCGGGTGACCTGGTCGCCACGGGCACACCCGCCGGGGTCGGCCAGCTGGTGGCGGGTGACGTAGTGGAGGTCGAAGTGTCGGGTGTCGGTGTGTTGAGCAATCCGGTGAAGGGCTTCACGCCATGAACCTTCGGCTGAGCGATCGCGTTGCCGCGCTGCCGGGCTACCCGCTCGCGGAAATCCCGAACCTCAAGCGACGGCTGCTCGAGGCGGGCGTGGATGTCATCGATCTCGGCGCGGGTGACAACGACACGCCTCCGCCGACCGTAGTCGTGGAAGCGCTCCGCGAGGCGCTCGGCGACCCCGCCCTCAGCAAGTATGGATTCCAGCAGGGGCTGCCGGCGTTTCGGAAAGCGTGCAGCGGGTATCTGGAGCGGCGCTTCGGGCAGCGGTTCGACCCCTTCACCGAAACCCTGCCGCTCATCGGCTCGAAGGAAGGATTGGCCCATCTGCCGTACGCGGTCGCAAATCCGGGGGACGTGATCATCTTTCCCGAGCCGGGTTATCAGGCGTACATCGGCGGAGCTATCCTGTCGGGCGGTGAGCCCCACGTCTATCCGTTGCGTGCATCCGACGGCTTCCTGCTCGAGCTCGGCAAGGTGCCTGAGGCCGTGCTAAGGAAGACCCGACTGGTCTATCTCAACTATCCCAACAATCCCACCGCGGCGATCGCTCCGCTCGATTACCTCGAGCGTACCGTCGCGGCCTGCCGGAAGTACGGAATCCTGCTGGCGTACGACAACGCGTATTGCGATCTCACCTACGACGGCTACGTCGCGCCGAGCATTTTCGAAGTGCCTGGCGCGCGCGACGTAGCGGTGGAGTTCTTCTCGCTCTCCAAGAGCTTCTCGATGACGGGATGGCGGCTGGGCTGGGCCGCCGGCCGCGCCGAGCTGATCACGGCGCTAAGCAAGGTGAAGTCCTACGTCGACACCGGGCCCTTCCTCGCTCTCCAGAAAGCGGCCTGTGTCGCGCTCGACCGCGCCGAAGCGCTGGTGCAGCCAGTGCGACAGCTCCTCGCCGAGCGGCGCGATGCCGGCTTTGCCGCGCTACAGGCAGCCGGCCTGGACGTGACGCTGCCCAAGGCCGCTATGTACCTCTGGGTCCGGCTCCCCGCCGAACTCTCCTCCGCTCCCTTCTCGCGCCGCACGCTCGAGGAGTTCGGAGTAGTGACGCTGCCGGGAAGCGCGTTTGGACCGGCGGGGGAGGGCTACTTCCGCATCGCCCTGACGGTGAGTCCCGAGCGCCTGACCGAGGCGATTGCCCGCATCGGCCGCGCGCTCGAACAGTTCCGAGGTTCCGGGGTTGCGCTCGCCTCCTGAGCTTTTCCTGCCGCGCCGCCGGCGCTGGTCGGGCTGGGCCATCGCCATCAGCCTCGGGCTGCATGCGCTCATTCTGCTGATCCGCGTGCATCCCTGGTTGCCCGCCTGGATGCCGCAGCAGACGGTCTTCGTGGTGATCCCGAACGGCTCGGAAGGCAGTCGCGCTGTCGACATGAAGTTCGAGCAGCCGGGTGGGGCGGCTCAGAAAGGGAAAGCCGCGGGCATCACTCCGCGACCGCAAGAGGTGGCGCCCGCGCCGGAGCCCGCGGTGGTGACTCCCACGCCGCCGCTCGCCGAGGTCTCGCCGGTGCCGGTGCTGCGCGCTCCGGTCGAATCGCTGGGTACGAGCGACTCGGCCCGCGCCCGGATCTATCGGATCGGTCCGGCGGCGGGGTCCGGCAAGCTCTGGGTGCGGCCGCTGCCCGCCCCACCACGCGAGCTGGCCGAAGCGATCACGCGCACCAAGGCTCAGCTGGTCGACAGCGCGGTCGCGGCCATCGTGCAGCAGTACATCGATTCCGTGTTGAGCGCGCCCTCTCCGCCCGGCGCGGCGCCGCCCTCCTGGACCACCCAGATCTTCGGCAAGACGTTCGGGATCGACAGCAAGTACATCTACCTTGGCAGCTTGAAGATTCCGAGTGCGGTGCTCGCGTTGCTGCCGATCAAGAGCGGCGGGACGACGATGGAGTACACGCAAGCCTCACGCCTCGCGGCGATCCGTGAGGACCTGGCCTCGGCCGCGCAGCGGGCCCAGACGATGGAGGATTTCAAGCGCGCGGTGCGCGAGCTGCGCGCCGAACGTGAGCGGCTGCACCAGCTGGAGGAGAATCAGAAGAAGAAGCCGGAAAAATCCGACTCCACCAAGAAGCCCTAGACCGTCGCCAGGCCTCCCGCGGCAAGCTGCAAGCGCGCCAGTGCCGAAGAGCGTCCCACCACTTCCAACAGCTCGTTCACCGGTTCCGATACTGTCGAGCCCGTCAGCGCCACGCGCACGGGCTGGAGCAGATCGCCGAGCTTGAGGCCTTGCTGCTCGGCCGCGCTCTTGAGTGCCGGAAGAATGTTGTCCCGAGTCCAGTCCTGCTCGCTCAGGCCGCTCAGTGTCCGATGGGCGATTGACAGACTGCGGCTGTACTCCTCGCCCATCTTCTGGATCAGCGCGCGACCCTTGTCGTCGACGCGGACCTGGTGTGAATCGAGCCGCACCGCAACCTGGCGCGCCACATCCAGCAGGGTCCTGGACCGAGCCTTGACCGCGGTGACATAGGGAGCGAGCGACTCGGGCGAGCCAAAGTTCACATCGATACGACGAAGCTCCCGGGCTACCGGCGGGAGCAGCTCGTCCGTGGGCAGCGCCGAGAGATACTGCCCGTTCATCCATTCGAGCTTGGTGGTGTCGAACACCGCGGGCTTCTTCTGAATACCCTCGAGCGAGAACAGCCCAATCATTTCCGCTTCTGCCATGATCTCGCGATCCTCACCGGGGGACCAGCCGAGCAGAGCGAGGAAGTTCCGCATCGCCGCGGGGAGAATGCCGAGGTCCTGATAGTCGCCCACGGCCGTCGCACCGTGGCGCTTGGAGAGTTTTTTCCCGTCGGCGCCGAGAATCATGGGGACGTGAGCGAAGACCGGGATCGGAGCGCCGAGCGCCCGGTAGAGCGCGATCTGCTTCGGGGTATTGGAGATGTGATCGTCGCCCCGGATCACGTGGGTGATCCGCATCGCGATGTCATCCGAGACGACGGCCAGGTTGTAGATCGGCGTGGCATCGGCGCGAAGTATCACCAGGTCGTCGAGGTCGCGGCCGTGGAACGTGATCCGGCCATGCACCGCATCGTCCCAGGCGATGTCTTCCTGCGGCATGCGAAAGCGGAGCACGAACGGCATCCCTCGCGCGACCCGCGCGGCGACTTCTTCCTTCGGCAAACGATCGCAGCGGCGATCGTACTTGAACGCGTCGGCCCCCTTGAGCGTCGCTTTGCGCTGCGCCTCGAGCTCCTCCTTGGTGCAGTAGCAGCGATACGCCTTGTCTTCCGCGAGCAGGCGCTCGGCGTCGGCGCGATGGCGGGCCACCGCCGCTCCCTGGAAGACCGGACCCTCGTCCCACGCGAGCCCGAGCCAGGACAATCCATCCAGGATGACTTTCGTGTGGGCCTCGGTGCTACGCTCCTGATCGGTGTCTTCGATGCGGAGGATGAACGTGCCGCCCGTCTTCATGGCAAAGAGCCAATTGAAGAGCGCGGTGCGGGCGCCGCCGACGTGGAGGTAGCCGGTGGGCGACGGTGCGAAACGAACCCGGGGTCGAGCTGCGGTCATCGCAGAAAATTAATCCCGGGGGGCCGATTCCCGGCGCCGCAGCCGTTCGCCGAGTCCGTTGCACGCCAGTGTCGTCAGCAGGATCATCACCCCCGGCCAGAGGGCCAGCCGGGGCGCGGCGTACAGCGAATGCTGGGCGCCGGTCAGCATGTTGCCCCAGCTCGCCCGGGGCGGCTGCACGCCGAGGCCGAGGAAGGACAGCGCGGACTCGGTGAGGATGGCATAGGCGACACCGAGGCTCGCGGCGACGGCGAGGGTGGGAACGAGCTGGGGCAAGAGGTGGCGCAGGAAGAGCCGGAAGCCGCGCAGCCCTAACCCGCGAGCCGCCTGAACGAATTCCCGCTCCCGGAGCGCGGCGACCTCGGCGCGCACCAGCCGGGCCATCCCCATCCACGACGTCGCGCCGATCACGCCGATGAGCAGCGTCAGCCGGCTCCCGAACAGGGCGAGGACGGCGAGGGCGACGAACAGCACCGGGATGGCCATTGCCGCGTCGGTGAGCCGCATGAGTACGCCGTCGATGCGCCCGCCCTGCCAGCCCGCGAGCCCGCCCACCAGCAATCCAATGACGAGCGCCACGCCCGTGGCGACCGCCCCCACGCTGAGTGAGACCTGCCCGCCCGCCATCAGACGGGCCAGCAGGTCACGCCCGCTTTCGTCGGTTCCGAGCGGGTGATCCCGAGTGCCGGCGGCGGCCGTGTGCGCGAGATCGAGCGCGTCGGGATTGGTTCGCCGAATCACGGGGCCGGCCCAGGCGAAGAGCACGAGCACGCCGAGCAGCAGCGCGGGCAGCGAACGCGGCAGGAGGCGGCGCATCAGACCGTGCGGAAGCGCGGATCGACCCAGTGGTACACGAGGTCGAGGAGCAGGTTCACCAGCACGACCGTGGTTGCCACGGCCAGAGTCAGCGCCATGACGACCGGATAATCCCTGCCGAGCGCAGCCTCGACGCCGAGGCGTCCCATGCCCGGCCAGGCAAAGACTGTTTCCGTAATCGCCGCCCCGCCGACGAGAACCGGCGCCTGGAGTCCCACCACGGTCACGAGGGGCAGCAACGCGTTGCGCACCACGTGGCGACGCAGCACCCTCGCCTCTTCGACCCCTCGAGCACGGGCGGTCGTGACGTGGGCGGCCTCGGCGGCCTCCGCGACGCTCGCCCGAGTGAAGCGCAGCAGCTCCGCGGTTGCCGGAAGCGCGAGGGCCGTCACGGGCAGGATCAGGTGACGGAGCTGATCCCCAAGAGATGCCGCGGACCCCGACGCGCTCATGCCGCCGGCGGGAAGCAGATGCCACAGCGCGGCGAAAAGAATGATCAGCACGATCCCGAACCAGAAAGGCGGCAGCGACAGCCCGACGAAGCTGAGGCCGCCGAGCAGCCGGTCGCCGGGGCTTCCGGGGCGGAGCCCGGCCCAGACGCCGCCCGGCACCGCCAATGACAGACTGACGAGCAGCGCCAGGCCGGCGAGGAGCAGCGTATTAGGCAGCCTGCCCAGTACCGTGCGCACGGCCGCGGTCTGGTACAGGTAGCTCTGGCCCAGGTCGCCACGGAGCAGGTTCCGGTGCCAGGCGAGGTACTGCACCGCGAGCGGCCGGTCGAGGCCGAGCCGGTGCTCGATCGCCTGGCGCTCGACCGGCGCCAGCTTGGGATCGGCAAGGATTGCGGGGCCGCCGGGAGCGAGGTGAATCAGGACGAAGGTGGCGCTGGTGACGATCCAAAGGACCAGCAGTCCCTGGAGGACCCGCCGCAACAGAAAGCGGAGGGCGCTCACGGGCGGAAACGGAACGTCTCGCTGTGGCGCAAGGCGTCGCGGATTCCCAGCGCGGGGATGCCCTCCAGCCGGTCGTTCATCGCCTGGATTTCCTGCGGGTAGTAGAGCACCAGCACCGGAGGATCGTCGCGCTCCAGGCGCTGAAACTCGAGGTAGAGGGCGCGCCGGCGCGCGGAATCCGTCTCGGCGCGGCCGGCGGCCAGCAGACTGTCGGCGCGCCGGTTGGAGTAGGCGACGTTGTTGTTGATCTGACCGGTTGCGTAGTACGAGTACTGGTCGGGATCCGGCGGCGTGGTCCACCAGATCAGGATCGACTCGAAGTGACCGGGCTGCAGCCGGTCGCGTACCAGCGCCGCGAACTCCAGCGTCTGAATGGCCACGTCCATTCCGAGCGCGCGAAGATCCTGCTGGACAGCGAGCGCGGCCTGCTCCCGGCTGGGGTTGCCCTTGTCGACAAAGAGCGTGAACCGGAAGGGCTCGCCTCGCGCATTGACGAGCTGCCCACCGGCCCCGCGGTGCCAGCCCGCCGAGGCCAGGAACCGCGCGGCCAGCGCGGTGTCCTGAGTCGCGCGCGGCAGCGAGTCGGCGAACCATGCGCTGAGCGCCCGCGGAATGGTGCCGACCGGCAGCTCGGCGGCACCCTTCAGCACGCCGCCGATGATCGCGGCGCGATTGACCGCGAGGTCCATCGCCTTGCGAACCGCCCCGGGTTTGAAGAGCGCCAGCCGCTGGTTGAACCCCACGAAGTAATGCTGCGGTACCGGCGCATTCCGCACCCGGATGCCGGGCACCCCCTGGACTCCCGCCAGGCTCGCCGGCTCGAGGGTGACGAGGTCGAGCTCGCCGGCGCGCAGGGCAGCGACTTGCGCGCTGGCATCGGGCACCAGGCGAAAGAGAATCCGCCGGAGCGCGGGCTGCGACCCGTAATAATCCGGGTTAGCCTCGAGCGTGAGTGAAGTGCCCGGCTCCGCGGCGACGACGCGAAATGGCCCGGTGCCGATGGGAACGCGATGACTGAAGTCGGTGTTCTCGAGGATCGAGCGGTTCCGGAACGCGTGCTCGGGAATGATGCCCGCGTTGTAACCGAGCAGCGTCAGGAACGACGCCGAGGGTACCTTGAGCACGAACCGCACGGTGAGGGAGTCGGGGATTTCGATCTTGTCGATCGTCGAGAAGTCCGACCAGAGCAGGCTGCCGGAGGCGGGATCGAGGATGCGCTCGAAGGTGAACCGGACGTCGCGGGCGGTGAAGGGGACACCATCGTGCCAGCGCACACCGGGTCGCAGCGCAAAGCTGTAGACCTTGCCGTCGGAAGAAAGCGTCCAGGAGACCGCGAGGTCGGGCGTGGGGCGCAACTGCTCGTCGGGCCGCACCAGCCCCGGGAAGATCACCTTGTTGACCAGAATGCTCCCGACGTCCGGTGCGAGAACCGGGTTCAGGATCGGGTCGTTGATGAGGGCGAGCCGCAGCGTGTCCGTGGGCGGTCCGGCGGTGCGGCAGTGCGGCAATGCGGCGATGGTGAAAACCAGCCACGACGATCGCTTCACGCGAGCGTAGCCTCTACGACGTGTCGCGCATCGAGCAGCGCCGCGACGAGCCGATTCTCGCAGCGCTTGAGGTGCGTGCGAATGAAACCGCGCTGGTCCGGTGGCGCGCCCCGGAGCAATTGGGCTGGACGCAGATCGGGCAGCGGCGAGATGGTCTCAGCCGGGTCGTGAAAGAACGCCGGTCCCATGGTGAAGTTGACCGGGACGAGAATCCGGGCGAGCCGTCGCAGGGCTGCGTTGGCGCGGCGCACCGCTGGGTCGCCGATGTCGCGACCCTGGAGGGCGGCACAGCGGGTTTCGAACCCACTGATCGACGCGGCAAGCTGGGCGAGGGCTGCCCGAGCGGCGTCAAAGGCGTACTCCGTCGCGGCCGCCTCCTGGTACCGTTTGAGCGTGGCGCCGAACTCAGCCAGCGTTCTGCTGAACCGGAAAGGAGCGATCGTCGAGTTCGCCGCGCCGGCGACCGCTGCCAGGTAGATCCGCATGTCGCGCAGCAGAACCTCGCGGTCGGCGATCTCCAGCGTGTCTTCCTCCGTGTGCCAGGCGATGTTCCCGCCGCAGCCGCCGACGACGTAGTACCCCTTCTCCGCGCGCAGCTCGGGCGGCATGGTCGAAAGCAGCATGAAATAGGAAGAGATGCCGATGTTGTTGAACGAGTAGTCCCCGGCCTGGTGGGGGCGCTCGCCCCGGGCATCCTTGCCGGTCACGCTCTTGATGACGTGACGGGCCCAATCCTCCGCTTCCGACATCCAGGAAACGTCGATGTATTCCGTCGCCCAGCGGCAGCCGGGAGAATCGCAGTTCACCTGAGCGATGCAGTGCTGGTAGAGGTCGATCGCATAGTGATCCGCGAACCAGGTGCTCCCCGCGTAGCGGCCAGTCGAGTGACCGGGCCACCAGGCGATCCAGACCGAGCGTTTGAGGGAGGCGCGGTGCTTCCAGAGCACTCGCGCCACCTCGAGCATCGTGGCGTCACCGACGGCGTTGTCACCCACCCCCACGTCCCAGGAGTCGTAATGCCCGTGCAGTAGCACGAACGACTCCGGCTCGTCGGTACCGGGAATCTTCACGACCGGGATCGGTGACGGGTACCAGCCTTCCTGCAGCTCGGCGGTAACTGTGGCGGATTCTCCGCGTGCCGCCGCGGCGATGAGCTCCAGTCCATCCGCATGATTGACCGAGACGACGACGAAGTTCGGTTTGCGGGGCAAGTCACGCAGATCGGGCGTCCCCCACACCGTGCTGCAAATCCCCCAGTGCGGATTCTTCCCCGGATGCACGGCGATAAGGCCGAGCGCACCGCGTTCCTCGAAATGCCGCGCCATGGAGCTCATGCCGAATCCGTGGGCCAGCACCAGTTTGCCACTCAAGTCGCTGCGATCCGAGCTGACCGGACTGGTAATGACTTGATCGGTATTGGGATCGAATGCCGTCGGCGCAAAGTGCAGCGGTGCCGTAAGCCCCTGCGGGCAGGAGCGACTCATGGCGAGCGGCTTGGCTCGGTAGCGCTGCGTCCCGGCCACCACCTCGGCGCGGCCGGGCAGGCTCAGATAGATCTCCGGCTCGTGCAGGGTGACGGGCACGCCCCATGACTCGAGACGAGTCGTGAGCTCCTTTGCCGCGGTGCGAACGTCGTCGGGGTGCTCGCGCTTGAGCCGCGCGAAACGCTCGATCAGCTCCCAGGGTGCCTCGAGGGAAATGTCCGTCAATGCCGGCGCAAGGCCGGCGAGCGAGGCGAGGTCGGGAAGCGAGCCGGACACGGGCGACCTGAGTTGTGAGGAGGGGAACGGAGTGGGAGGGATTCGAACCCTCGATAGGGGATTTCGCCCCTATAACGGTTTAGCAAACCGCCGCCTTCAGCCTCTCGGCCACCACTCCCGGCGCGGGAAATTGGTGATGGCGCGGAGCTTGTGCAAGGCTGGAGGCTCGCTTTGTGCTTTGGGACTCGCTGCGGCGCGTCTCTCCCGGCGCAGGGTGCTGCACGCGCCCGGATAAGTCCCCACCGTTCTCCAGGTTCGCGCTGGTGCAAAGGATCTCCATGAGACAGCAGTCGAGGGGCTCCCTCTGGTGGATTGCAAAATTGTATAGCGTCACTTCGGTCGCCCTGCTGGTCGCTGGGTGTGCCGCTGGCGCAGATCTCTCCAACTCGGATGCCTCGCTGTCGCGTGGGGGACCGAAGAAACCAGCCTTGGTTGGAGTCGAGCTCTCGCCCGACAGCGTTGCGTTGCAGACCGGAGCGCAGCAGCAGTTTACCGTGCTGGGCCGGCGTTCGGACGGGAGCACGGTTTCGGTGACGGGGACGTACGGAGCAACCGGCGGGACGATTTCGAGCAATGGCCTGTACACCGCGGGGTCGTCACCAGGGGATTCCAGGGTCTGGTTTCGCCACGCCACGCTGAATCTGGCGGATACGAGTCGGGTAATCGTCACTGCGCCGCCGCCGCCGCCGCCGCCGCCGCCACCGCCACCGCCACCACCACCGCCGCCTCCACCTCCGCCGCCTCCACCTCCAGGTTTATTGGGGTTGAATGCCGACCTGTATCCGGGACAACTCTTCCCGGCCAGTAACCCCTGGAATCAGCCTGTCGACACCGCGCAGGTCGATCCCAACTCGGCCGCGATCATCAACCTGATCGGACCAACGAAGGCGTTCCACCCCGATTTTGGTGCCAACTGGAATGGCGGGCCATTCGGAATCCCGTATGTGGCAGTCTCCGGGACCCAGCCGAGGGTTCCGGTCAGCTTCGACTACGCAGACGAAAGTGATCCGGGCCCGTACCCGATCCCGCCCGACGCGCCGATCGAAGGCGGTTCCAGCTCGACCGGTGATCGTCACATCCTGATCGTCGATCGGGATGCGTGGAAGCTCTATGAGCTCTTCGCGGCCTATCCCCAGCCGGGAGGATCCTGGCACGCCGGGTCCGGCGCGATCTTCGACCTGAATTCCAACGCCTTGCGTCCCGCCGGGTGGACTTCGGCGGACGCCGCAGGCCTGCCGATCCTTCCGGGGCTGGTGCGCTACGACGAGGTGAACGCCGGGCAGATTCTCCACGCCCTGCGCTTCACGGTAAGCATTACCCGGCGAGCCTATCTGTTTCCGGCGCGGCACTGGGCCAGCAGCAACACCGATCCGCTCCGCCCGCCGATGGGCATGCGGGTCCGGCTCAAGGCCTCCTTCAACCTGTCGGGCTATCCCGCGCGAGTGCAGGTGATCCTGCGTGCGCTGCAGAAGTACGGGATGATGGTGGCGGACAATGGGAGCGATTGGTACCTGAGCGGCGTGGCGGATGCGCGCTGGAACGACACCGAAATCAACACGCTGAAGCAGCTGCACGGGAGCGATTTCGAAGTGGTCCGGATGGTCGGTGTTGTGGTTCCGTAGGAGTGGCAGGGCGGCAGGGCGGCAGTTGGACGGGGTTGACCGGAAACGAGCACCATTCGAGAGTTAGGGCCGGTCGCCCCCTCCAGCCAGGGACATGGCATGCCCGACGTCAGCATAGGAGACCATCTCTCCAGGCTCCATCTTGCGCTCAAGGCCCTCGAAGCTCGAAGCGGCGGGACGATGCCGGTCGAGGAGCTCTCGGAGTGCAAGCGCGTCCTGGATGATCTGCGCTTGCGGCTCTGGGCCCTGCTGCGCGCGGCGCACGTCGAGGATCCCCATGGATTCGAGCAGCGCTTCCGGGTTCGCCGGGCGATGGAGCTGTGCACCCGGCTCACCGCCGATCTCCGCACCGGGTTGATGGACCCCAAGCATTCCGAGTTCGCCGACCTCTGGATTGCTTCGGTTGACCTGAGTCAGGCCATTCAGGCAGCACGCAACCAGGCGGACGGCGAAGGCTGAGCGTGGCCCGCCGGGCGCTTCGCGCGGCGCCGCTGCTGCTCGGCGTGCTTGCGGCGGCCTGCTCGCGCCATTCCCCGCTTCTGGCTCCCTCACCCCAGGAACTGGCTCGCGCTGCCCCCGACAGCTTTCTGGTCGAGCTGGTTACCAATCGGGGCGTGGTCCGTCTCGGGCTCCATCGCGCCTGGTCGCCGCTTGGCGTCGACCGGGTGCATTTCCTGGTGCGAAGGCACTTCTATGACGGCGCCCGGTTTTTCCGCATGGTGCCCGGATTCGTGGTGCAGTGGGGCCTTTCGGGGGATACCGCGGTCAACCGGGCCTGGAGGGCGCGGCTGCTGCCGGATGAACCGGTCCGGCAGAGCAACACGCGGGGACGGCTGGCTTTCGCGCGGGGAGGCCCTAACACGCGAGGCGCCCAGCTCTATGTCAACCTCGCCGACAACCCTCGCCTCGACACCACGTCGACGTTTGGCTTCCCACCCGTCGGCGAGGTGCTCGCCGGCCTGCCCATCCTGGACTCACTGTTCGCCGGCTATTCGTGCCGGCGCGGCAGTCAGGGCAGTTGTCCGCCGCAGGATTCCATCCAGGTCAAGGGAGCCGCCTTCCTCGCCCGGGTCTATCCCAAGCTCGACTACATCGTGAAGGCGCGGGTCAGGAAATGGAAAAGGGCCGGCTAGCGGCCCTCGGGGGAAGTGTTGCGTCGGTACCTCAGTGTCCTCTTTCCGCCTCACCCACCACCGGCTGCGCTCCACGAGTCCCAGGTCAAGTGACAGCGGTCTACGAAATAGTTGGTGGGGTGTCCTTCGCGCTGGAGCAGGGCGTGAAGCATCTCGTGCCGGACTACCATTTCATGCTCGGCGTAGTTGCCCGCGATGACGATCCGGTTGACTCCAGCATCCCTCTGCCAAAGTCCGACCTTGGGGCCCGCCTCCGTTGGAAAGGTGTCAACTCCAGGCACCACATAGAATTGGATCGCCGAGACATCATCCACGAGGCCGCTGCACCGCTCGGTGCGCTGGTTCCACTCGAGGTAGACCGTCGGGGTGGCGATCGCCACGGCACCGACGGGCAGACTGGGCTCGCTGGGTGCGAGAGAAGCACACCCGGAGATCAGTCCCGCCAGGACCAGGCTTCCCGGTCCACCCAGCCAACTGCGCCGAAACATCGCGGCTCCGCTCCCATGTCAAAAGTCTTGACTGTAAAGGGGCGAGAGCCATGCCAGCATCGATCGTAGGAAATCAAGACAACTGCAAGTGTCGGCGAGAACGACCACCACGCTCGACCCGCATCAGCCGGAAGCCGGCGCCGGAGGGGCGGCAGTAACCCGCTCGCTCCACCACGCTGCCGCCTGGGCTTCGCCCCAGGGCTCGACCGTGATACCGCAGAGCGACCGCCGCAGCTCGGCGGCGCTTTGCGGCCGGTCGGCCGGCGGCTTCGCCAGACAAGCGAGGATCAGGCCGTCGAGCGCGGCGGGAACTGCCGAGCTCGCACGCAAGGACGGGGGCTCCGGGGTGTCGTTCAGGTGCCGCGCGATCATGTGATACATGTTGGTCGCGGTGAACACCGGCTGACCGGTGAGCAGGAAGTATCCCACACAGCCGACGGCATAGAGATCGGTGCGGCCGTCGAGGTTCTCGCCGAGCGTCATCTCGGGAGCCATGTAGTCGGGGGTGCCGGGAGTTATGCCGATTTCGGTGGCCGCGGTATCGCCGCCCTTGGTGTTCACCGACTTGACCAGCCCGAAATCGAGCACCTTGACGAAATCGTGCTGGAGTCCGAGCCGGCCGAGGTGAATGTTGGCCGGCTTGATGTCGCGGTGCACCAGCCCGCGCGCGTGGGCTTCCTCGAGCGAATGACACACCTGCGTGAGGATGTGGATCACCCGATTGGGCGGGAGCGCGCCGTGGGTGTCCACCAGGGACTGGAGGTCCATGCCCTCGAGCAGCTCCATCACGAAGTAGAGGCTTTCGTCTTCGGTGACGCCGAAGTCGTAGAGCTCGACCGTATGCGGCGACTGAAGGTTGGCGGCCACTTCGGCTTCGCGCTTGAAGCGCTTGACCGCGAGATCGCGCGCGGCCTCGTCGCCGCCCGCGATGGTTTCCGGCCGGATGAGCTTGATTGCCGCCGGCCGCGCGAGCATGCGGTGGGTGGCGCGATACACCTCTCCCATGCCTCCTTTGCCCAGGAGCTCCCCGACCTGGTAACTGCCCAGTTCCCGAGCCCGGCTCACCTGCCGGCCCAGTCCGGTCACCACGTGCGAGATGACGACCGCCAGTCCCACCAGGATGAAGTCGGGGTAGTGCATGACCAAGAGATTGATGTCCGAGCCGTAGTCCCAGGCGCCGCGCTGCTTGGCCAGCCACATGGCCAGCGGGCCCATCGCAACGCACAGGATGCTGACGATCAGCGTCTTGGAGGGTGATCGAGGGACGATCGCGGCGAACAGCATGACGACCACCCCGATCCACGTGAAGACCGGACGCAAGTCGTAGTTGGCACGCACTGCTGACCAATGCGCCAGCAGTCCGAGCGCAGCCGCGGTGAGAATCTGATAGCCGAGCCCGATGTCCAGCATGAAGGCGGGACTGCGCTTGCTTCGCCTGATAAACACGGACAGAGCGAGGGAAACCGCGCTGCTTATTACCGCAATGAGATCCGGCACACCGAGGACATTCCACGGTGCTCCCGGGATCGCGCGCAACGCCAGGTGATCGAGTACCGGTCCGACTATCCAGAGGATGGCACCCAGCATTGAGATGATGGCCAGCCGGAGCCCCGCTTCGCGCAGCAGGTCATCCGGAATCTCGTGCCGGTGCGGCTGAAATACCCCCACCTTGGTGCTCGGTGTGTGGCCGTGTCCGACCAGCTTGGGAACGTGCTGCGTCATGCCGGGGAATTCCGTCGTGTCAGTCTGGGCAGAAGATAGAGCAGCAGACCGAACCCCG
>CAYNNS010000023.1:0-19495 GCA_964398345.1 uncultured Gemmatimonas sp.
CTCCGACCGGCTCAAGCAGGTGATGCAGCAGCTCGATCCCAACTTCGACGAGCGCAACGCCGGGTTCAACCGGTTCAGCAAGTTCGTCACCGAGGCCGGGAATCGCGGGTTACTCCGCGTGGCCAAGCTCGACAACGGGCAGTTCGAAGTTGCCCCCGCCGAGCCCGGTGCTGCCCCGGCGCGGAAGGAAGGACGTCCTGGCCGCGCTCCGGCCGTGACGGCAGCCAAGGCCGAAGCGGGGCCGGATCGGGAGAACGGGAAGGGACGCCGTGGTCGTGGCGGCAGGGGTCGTGGCCGAGGCAGGGACAGGGAGGCGGCCCCAGCCGGCTCGGCCGTTGCTGCCCCTCCGGCCCTCGGACCCGCCGCCCTCGCTCTGGCATCCGCCTTCCAGCTCTTGTCCCGAGCGCTCGGTGAGCTTCCCGCTCCGGTCAACGGCGAGGCGCTCCGCGCCAGGATGGCCGCGCTGCACGGCAAGGAAGATCCCTTGCTCGAGCCCGAGCGGTTCGGCCGGCTGCTGCGCCAGGCGAACGACGCCGAGATCGCAGACGTGCGCAAGGTGGACGAGAAGACCTTCGAGATCACACCGCACCGGACAATGCAGCCGTTTGGCTCCACTCAGCCGCTCGCTGCGGCAGAGGCATCCCGGAACGGGGACGAAGCCGAGCCCGCGACCCAGGCATCGGGTCGCAGCGCAGCACTGCGTTTCCGGCGCGGCTCGCGCACCATGGCGCGGCCTCCGGAGCTGCCACTGGTTGGTGTGGTCCACGTCGACGAGCCTGCCGCCGCTCCGGCCGAGAGCACGGAGGCCAAGCCCAAGCGCGCCCCGCGCCGCGGTCCGGCGCGGCGCCCCCGCAAGAAGAGCGAGTGAGGCCGCTCCCCACTTCGTTCTTTCGCCGTCCCGCAGAGATCGTCGCTCGTGAGCTGCTTGGCGTTTGCATCCTCTCGCGGCTCGGCCGGGTTAGCCTGAGCGGGATCATTACCGAGACGGAAGCGTATCTCGGGCACGACGATCCCGCCTCGCACGCCTACCAGGGGCGCAAACACAATGGCAATCTGAATCTCTATGGGCCGCCGGGTACCTGGTACGTCTACCGGTCATACGGCATCCACTGGTGCGCGAATCTGGTGTGCGGCAAGCCGGCCCCGGGCGGAGCGGTGCTGTTGCGGGGGGTGCTGCCGATGGAGGGAATCGAGGTGATGCGACGGCGCCGGGGTGGGATCGCAGACCGGCTGCTCACAAACGGGCCCGGGAAGCTCTGTCAGGCGCTGGGGATAACCCGGAGCCTGGACGGAGCGGAAATGCGGAGCTCGGACGTTGTGGTTGGTTCCGGGAACGGGGTCGTCGGCGAAGTGTTGGTCACGCCGAGGATCGGGATTTCGAAGGCGGTAGACTGGCCGCTGCGGTTTGTAGTCGCCCGGGCTCAGCACGTCTTTCCTAAAGGAAGCTCGTGAGCTCTCCGACAGTCGGCAAAGCCGATCCGGAGCTTACGGAGAGGATTGGAGGGCACACCCTCGCGCGCGGCGTTGCGTGGATCGGCGCCGTACGTTGGAGTTCTCAGCTGCTTTCCTGGGTGGTTACCCTCCTTGTAGTTCGAATCCTCAGTCCCGCCGATTACGGCATCGTCGGCATGACTACGTTCTTCATTACTCTCGCTGGAGCGCTCGCCGAATCCGGTATTGGCGCCGCGGTAGTTGCGTTGCGGGAGCTCACTCCGCAGGCGATTCGTCAACTTCATGCAGTCGCCATCGGGGCAGGCTTCTCGGCCGCGGGGATTACTGCCGCCGTCGCCTGGCCCGTTAGCCGATACTTTCACGAGCCAGCTCTCGTGTCCGTTATGGCGGTCCTGGGACTGTCATTTGTCCTGGATGGCCTCCGGGTGGTTCCTGTCGCCGTCATCAATCGTGAATTGAATTATCGCCAGTCGTCGAGTGTCGACCTGGTCCGCGCGGTCGCTGCCGCAGCGACGGTACTCCTCCTGGCTCTCAACCGCGCCGGGTACTGGGCGCTAGTCTGTGGGACGATCGCAGGATCGGGGGCGGCGAGCCTCTGGACCTTCCGCCTGAAGGCAGTGGCGATGGAGCGGCCCCGGCTGAGCGTTCTCAGTACGCCACTGCGCTACTGCCGGCACGCCGTTTTGACGCGGCTGGCCTACAGCGCTTACCAGTCGGCCGATTTCATGGTCGCGGGAAGGATGTTCGGTCCCAGACCGCTCGGTCAGTACAACGTCGCATGGACCATCGCCTCGCTGCCCGGAGAAAAACTCTCCACCGTCATCCTTGGGGCCACGATGCCCTTCTTCGCCGCCATCCAGCACGACCGTGCGGCCCTCGCAAGGTATTACCTCCGACTGACCCGGTTCCTCAGCTTGGTCCTGTGGCCGACACTATTTGGATTCATGGTCATCGCCGATCTGGCGATTCCCCTGGTGCTAGGGGACAAATGGCTGCCCGCGGTGCCGCTAACGCGCGCCTTGCTCTTTTACACTGCGATGCTCTCGATCGGGTTGAACAATGTCATTCTGAGTGCCACCGGCCGCAGCCGCTCCGCAATGCGGCTTGCTTTTGTTGCGTTGGTCCTCTTGCCCCCGGCCTTCTACATCGGAGGGAAGCTGGGGGGATTGTCGGGCATCGCATGGGCATGGACCGCCGTGTTTCCCATCGTCATGGCCTGCACGCTGTACGTGACGCTCCCCGCAATCCAGGTGTCCTTCGGCGCCTATCTCGGGGCACTGCGGCGGCCAGCCCTGCTGGTCGGGCTCATGTGTGCAGGAGTTTGGCTGACGCGACTCCTGGTGGTTGGGAGAGTCTCGCGGCCCATCGAATTAGTCATCGCGATCGCGGCCGGGGCGCTTCTCTATGGGGTTCTCTGCCTGGCGCTTGCCCGGGAAGATCTCGCGACTGTCCGGGACATGTGGCGCAGAAAGAGCTGACCGAGTCAGGACTCGGGTCGCAGCACGGTGCGGTATTCCCGCGCGCACTCGTTGACGGCAAAGCAGAACAAGCTTCCCCGGAGGTCGCGCCAGAAAACCGGCGGCTTGAGTCGCCATCGCAGCAGCCGCCACGCTGCCTGCTCCGCATAGTATAGGACGCGGTAGTATCTCGACCATGCGATCTCAAGCTTGCCGTTGAGGCGTTGAACCATCGGCAGAAACCGGAGCTGCCAGCGAGGACGCAGGCCCGCTTCCCCAAGAAACCGCAGGTATTGCTGACGCAGCCGTGCGCCTCGCGGGATTTGCGGTGGCGCCGACTCGACCACTGATCCGATTTTGACCTGTCCGAACGCCGCCCTGGGCACCCCGGCTTCCTCCGCAATACGCCGGGGGATTGGTCTGTCATACGAGTTGTTCAACCGCCAAGGCCCCATCGCTGCCGACTCCGTAATGCGGAGGATCTGCTCCCGGCGTCTCGCGCCAATGTACGGGATCGCGCCCTGGACGTATCCGGCCCGCAAGCGAACCTCGGTGAGCCCGTGACAGCCGAGATCCCAGCGGGCCAGTCCCTCGTGCAATGTTCCTGGACGATTCACGTAGCCGCAGCGGCGGGTGTACCACATCCCTCCCCGCGTGCCCGTCAGCAGGATGGCAGGTCCCCGAATATGGTCGGCCACTTGTTTCAGATTCGCATCCTGGGATTCGCTGATCGAAGCGTGATAGTAGAGCTCATCGTCGAAGTGCTCTTGGTACCCATGGCGGTTCAAAGGGATCACCGGGCCGATCCCGAGGAGACGCGCGATTTCTGTCCCATCATCATTCACGTCCGGTTCGCCGGGCTTGCCCTTGCCTTGCGTCACGGTGAAGACCCCGTCGAGACCGTATCGCGCCGCAACGGCATTAATCGCCGTGGTGTCGTATCCCCGGGACTGCGTGCTATAGATCCGGAGCGGATTCGCTCGACCCGAATCTCGCGCGTTGCGAGCCAGGATTTCGTAGCTGGTTACGAGATACCGCTGGTAATCCTCGAAGCTCGAGAATTCCGGTGTCTCCGGCTTCGAGACTTCGATGATGCGGTCTGGCGTGCATTCGAGATTGTGGTACATGAGCCGCTGCACTCGCCCACGCTGCGTGGGGATCTCCCGCGCATAGTCGACCACCCCCTTGAGGATCGTGTTGTTGATCTCGTCGTAGCGGGTGAACCGGGGATTCAGGGCGTCCCCGATGCCTGCCAGAAGCAGTGCCAGTGAGTTCGAGGCGCTGAGGACGCCCGCCGAGAAAAGGAAATACAGATAGTCGGTTGTCGCGAGACTCGAGATCAGGCTCACCCTCTCCTGCCCGACCACGCATCCGGACCCGAACACCACCTCGGTCAAATCTGGGCGTCCCTCCTGGAAGTCACCCGCCCAGGCACCCTCGAAGAAGAATCCCTGCCTGGTCTCGACTGCGGAGCCGTGTTCAACCCGGAATTCGCGCGAGCCCCAATCCAGTCGGGCCAGCCAGGCAAGACTCGGGAGTACCGCATTAGATCGATAGAGTGTTTTCAATTCCCGGGGCTGCTTCCTGTCCCTGCATCATACCGGCCGGCACAAATGACCCAGTACTTGTAGTAGATCCCGGCCACTCGTATCGCATATCCGTAGTTGCGGAGACCATGTCGATAGACCCAGCTTACCAACCGCAGATAGCCCTTGCGGAGTAACGCATCTGGGAAAGAGTTCTCCCTGAGCATCTCGTCGACGAGTCGGAGCAGCTGCGGCTTGAGCGGATCTCCTGCATCGTAAACTCCCGCAGGACCCCATTGATAGCCTAACCCTTCAGGCATCGGTAACGAGCAGGGCTCGTGACCCGGGTAAGTCTGCCAAGGGACAGATCTCGCCACCGGAGGAAAGCGCAAAAACCATTTTGCGTAAAACCGATGCTCCAGGCAAAGGTCGACTGGAACTGCCAGGACCCTTTCCAGAAAGTCGGAATCGTAAAAGGGTTCCTGGAACTCGAATCGATGGAGGTCGATATGCTCGTACCACTGAGTAAGATGGCGCCGTTGATCGTTAAGCATGAGGAACAGATGAAAACCTCTAACCGGGTCTTTGCAGTGAATGTCTTCAAGCTCTTCAACAACTCCCTGGTGCGGAACCGTCTCGCGAAGACCGGCTTTGTCGGACTTGAGCAGTTTCGTCAATACGAACGCGCCTTGCTGCTTGAGATACAGGCTGATTGCTTCATCGCGCCTGCCCGCCCGGAGAGGTTCAACCATCGCCCGGCTGAGGTAGACGTGCCCCAACCCCACGCTTCCCCCGTCCCCACTCCAAACCATTTGCGGACGCTCAGGAGGGTCGGACTTGAGATGATTCGGCCCCCGCGCGACTTCAGCCAGGGCCAACGGCAAGGGAGCCCAGGTATTCAAATCGAGGTGGGCGTCATAGAGGGAGGCATTCTCAAAGTGAAAGGCTCCCGCCCGTCGGGCAAATTCAGCGGCAAAGATCTTATCCTGCGATCCATTCGGAGCGAAATTGAACGTGTGTACCTTCACATTGGCGGCTCGAAGCGCTGCCACGATGCAGCGCGAGTCCAATCCTCCACTGAGAAAGGCCAGGGTGGTCGTCTCATTCCGAAGTCTACGCCTGGCCGCTTCCACAAAAGCCTGGTAGGCAGCCCCCACCAGATCGTCCTCAGAAGCCGCGGATGGTTGAATGTCGTCCCAGCGCCAGTACTGTGATCGGGTAATCGAGTTAGCGGATATTTGAACCACCTCTCCAGCTTTCAGCCTGAAGATCTTGGAGTAGGGGGTCCGATCCCCAAGCGGGAATCCAAAGGCAGATATTTCGGTCACTGCCCGCAAGTCGATCTCCTTCGGCACCTCTGCGAGCCCCTCTAAGACCCTGAGGACGCTTGAAAAGATGACGTAGTGATCGTTGGCCCAGTAATACAGCGGACGCTCTCCGAGCTTGTCGGAAATGAGGTGCAGCCGGTTCGATTGCGGCTGATAGTGAACCGCGCAAAAGATCCCGCGTGTCCGGGCAAGCAGGTTCCAATCTCCTCGATCCCAACTTTGATTGAGTAATTCGAGATCACGGGTCCGAGTGGCGCAATCGCCGTCACCATGAACATTCAATAGGGGCTCTCCAGCAAGAAGAGACACGGAGCCCGATGCATCCCGATGAAGCGCCTGCTCTCGGTATGCACCGATGTCAATTTTTGCCAAGAAGCATCTGGCGTCGCTGAATACGACAGCTTTGTCGTCGGGGTTCCGTGAAATGAGACTCTTCAATCTCTCACCCACTGCCGCGTCAATGGGATATTCGATGCCGCGACTGAAAATCCCGGCCAGCAGGGTCATAGTGGTATCCCGTCAATCACAGAAGCGCTCCTAGGACGTCGCGGAGTGATCTAAGGTAGACCCAGAGCGATCCCCGCCCACTTAGACGATCGTGCGCGAGGCGCTCGGCTGGTCCTTGCGGATTCGAACGAGCTTTTGCGTTCCGAGTCCCTCCATGGGCGGTTTGTGGATGTGAACTTCTCGCTCCCAGAACTGCTCGTCCCTCAACACGTCAATCACAAGGGGTAGATGCCCATCCTGGGAGAAAATGGAGCCGCCAGGCTCGACGAGCGGATAGAGGTTGGCGAGCGCGGTTCTGGTAGACGCGGCGAGATCGACGTCGAGAAATGCGACAGCCACCGGTTCCTTGAAGAGCGGCATCGTGTCGTCGAACCATCCCTTGATGAACCGACATCGGGAGATGTCTCCGTACGAAGCCACGCTCGACCTCACCTCGTCAAGAGTCCCGAGATAGCGACCCTTCGAGAAGTCGGGGATCTCACCAAGAATGCTCGTCCCGTGATTCTCATCGTTCCCAGGGAGGCCCTCGAAGGAGTCGAAGGCGACGAGATGGCGGTTCGCGAGCTTCGCCGCCAGACTCAGTTTTGCCGTGCTCCCACCCTTGAAGCACCCGGCTTCAACCACGAATCCACGAGATCGCGGCGGCAGCGACAAGAGCGCCGTGACGATGCTGAGGATCTCGGCTTGTGTATGCGGGCAATCGACGAAGCGGGAGATTCGGTAGATGTTACGCACAAACCCGAGTCGCGCACGGAAACCGATCGGCAGCCGCCAATTGGAGATGAAAGTGGCAGCGGCCTTCAGATCCGAGACGTTTCGCAGACAACCCCAATAGTATGTAAGCCGGTACGGGACCCTTAGCCTCATGGGAGTCCGAATCTCCTAGGAGTCCGATGGGTTGTTCCGGGAAAGCAACGCTATCGCGATGCCCGCTCATGGATCAGCGCCGCGAACGTTACCGGGCGGTTCCACAATCGGCAACTCGCGTGCCCAGGTGCCGGGGTCAGGCTCGGAAAGCACGCGAATTGACCTGCGGCGTACCGCTCCCGTACCTTCATTAGAATCGAGAACCTCCCAATCTCAACCTTGCGACAACAATCTAAGCCATTGTCCTTCAATAGCCTGCAACGAGCATTCGGGGCGGGGCATGGCAAGGGACCGGCATTCCTGACCCGCGGATAGGTCAAGGTATCCTGTATGTCTGCTTCGGCGGGTGAGCGAGGGGCAGCATGGAGGTTCCGCCCCGACATCGAAGGCCTTCGCGCCGTGGCGATAATCGGTGTCGTGCTCTTCCACGCGGGCGTACGGCGGCTCTCGGGCGGGTTCCTGGGTGTCGATGTGTTTTTCGTGCTCTCTGGGTTTCATATCACCGGAGTCTTGGCTAGCGAAGTACACTCCACCGGAACAGTCTCGCTTCCCGCGTTCTGGGCTCGCCGGATACGCCGGCTTCTGCCGGCTGCCGCGCTCGTAAGCCTTGCTACGCTGGGCCTTGCGCTCGCTTTCGATTCACCCTTTGCGCTTCAAGCCCATACCAAGTCCGCCATCGCCTTCGCGACATACTGGTCCAATCTGCTGTTCGTGCGGCGGGGCGCCGATTACTTCGACCACACCGTCGCTTCGGATCCTTTTCTGCATACCTGGTCCCTCGCCATCGAAGAGCAGTATTACCTCCTCTTCGCTCCCCTCTGCCTGGTCTTGGCGATGGTCGTTCGGAAGCGGCAGCCGGGCGAGTTCCAGCGCCAGCTCCTGCGCTTCGCGGTCGTGGGAGGCATCCTCTCCTTTGTAGGGTCTCTCATCCTCACCGCCACGAAGCCGCTGATTTCCTTTTACGGGTTACCTTCCCGGGCTTGGGAATTTGCGATCGGAGGGGTTCTCGCCCTTTCATCATCAGAGAAGTCCTCCTCACCATCGCGCGGGGCTCAGCCTCTTGCTACAACCGGCATCGTGCTGATCGGAGCGGCGATGTTCGTGGCCGACGAACGCACGCCCCATCCCAGCTGGGTCACCCTGCTCCCTGTCTTGGGTACTGCCGTGTTGATTCACGTGGGCGGACGCAACAGGACGCTTGTTGGCAGGTTCCTCGAGACCGGAGTCATGCGTTGGCTCGGGCGATTGTCCTATTCATGGTACCTGTGGCATTGGCCGGTCGCGATTTATTGGGATGACCTAACCGGAGGGCGCGGGGTCCCGTTGCTGATAGGGATGCCCCTGGCATCGCTTGCCCTGGCTCAGCTGACCCACGTCACCGTCGAGGCTCCCGCGCTCCGTGCTCCCTGGCTGCAGCGGCCCTGGCGCAGCATCGGCGCTGCCGGAGTGCTGGCCATGGCAACCATCGTGACAGGCGCGGCGTTGCTCCGGACCGCAAACCGTCACCTCAAAGATCCTGAATTCGCGTTCGTAGTCCAGGCGCGCGACACTCGCACCCGGCTCGCGGTGGACAGCTGCCACTTGAGTCCGGATGAGATCGAGCCGAAGGCGTGTACCTACGGTGATTCGTCATCAGAACGAGTGATCGTGCTGTTCGGTGATTCGCATGCCGCCCAGTGGTTTGCCGCGCTGGAACCGGCTGCGAAACAAAGGGGTTTGCGGATCATCCCGATGACAAAATCAGGATGTCCATCCGTTGCACTGACGGTCCGTCTGGCGGCTGTGGGTCGAGCCTACACGGAGTGCGACCACTGGCGCGAGGTTGTATTCCAGCGCCTTCTAAGCCTGAAACCTGCCGTTGTCGTAATCACCAACTATTCATGGTACACGGTCAGGAAAAACAGGAACGGTGGCGCCTGGTCCATGCCGGCCCCACCGGAACGCTGGCGCGAGGGAATGGATTCCTCACTCAGCAGGCTTCCGGCTGAGACCGCGGTCCTCCTGATCGAAGACAACCCCCGTCCGGGTTTCGATGTTGTGGACTGCCTCTTCAAGCATGTGCGGCAAGTGGGGCGCTGCGACTTTTCGAGGCCTGCAGCATTCCCTCCCGGCATTGCCCACGTGGATCAAGCAATCGGAGCAACGAACGGACGAGTGACCTACCTTAACCTGACTGATCGGATCTGCGCCGGACTAGTCTGTCCGGCCGCGCTTGGGGATACTGCGCTGTACTCCGATGAGAATCATCTCTCGGTTCGTTTTGTCACTTCGCTCTCGCCCTGGATTGGCCTCGCCCTCGATCGCATTGGCTACCGTGCGACCGAAGGTCAGCGGGGTCTTCGGAACAGTCCGCGCCCCCGCTGAAGCCGGCGCCGCCCGTGACAAAGATGGTCCAGCCTTCGCTCACACCGGCGCCCGTTTGGCAATGGCCCGATCCAGCGCCCGGGCCAGGTGCCTGGTTTGCTCTCGGCGGTCGAACGCCGCGAGCGAGAGATTGCCTCGTCGCTCGGTCAAGGCTCCGTCGCGCCATTCCTTCCCAATCTCGTGGAGTGCCTGGACCAGGCCCACGTGGTTGTCGGGTGACACGATCCAGTGCTTCACCCCAGCGGTCCGAAGGACCTTGCCGACCGGAGACTCTGGAGGCGCGAGAGCCAGAATTGGTCGTCGCAGCGCGAGGTACTCGAAGATCTTTCCGCTCATCTGGGTCTCGGCGCCGGGGCCCGCAAAACCTACGAGGAGGAGAACTGAAGCTCTCGCCTGCAATCGAATGGATTCACGATGGCTGGTCTCGCCGGAGACCTCTACGTATTCCGGACTACCTGCCGCCGCGATCCGGTTGCGTAGCTCCGTCAGGTACACGGAGGTTCCGCCGAGCAGCTGCACGCGCAGGTGAGGGCGGAGACCGCCGTCCTGCTCGAGCCAGGTCTCAATCGCGGCGAGCAACGGCTCGATCCGACGCTTGCCATAGAAGTGGCCAGCGTGCAGGAAACGCAGCTCCCGGGATGCACCTTCGTCCCCGTCCAGTGAGATGCCGTTCAGGATGTCGGGATCGAACCCGTTCATGATCGTGAAGATGTCGTTCGGCGCGCGCCAGGGATAGCGGGCTCGCAACACATCACGCAGCGTATCCACGACGCAGATCACGATGTCGGCCCTCCGCATAACCCGCTCCTCGGCTCGCAGGTCACGCTTCACTACGCTGGGCGGCGTCGGCGGCTCATCGAACGGATCCGCAACCCACTGGTCGCGAAAGTCGGCGACCCAGGGAAGTCGGTACTGGTTCGCAAGTCGCCGGGCTACTAGGTGCCCCGACCAGGGTGGGCCCGAGGAGAAGATCGCGTGAATCGGTTGATCCTTCAGGATCGTTCGAGCCTCGCGCAGTGTCGAACGATACCAGCCGGGTGACATGCCCGGAGGACGCAGATGCAGGGCGATCAGGTTCCTGAGCTTCTTGAACCCGGTTGTCGGCCGGAGGGGCTCCTCACCGGTCGGAGGTGTCGAAATCCGGTTACCTCGCAACCGCTGGTAGAGCGGTTGCATGACGCTGAGCAGGTCCCGGTCAATCGTTCGAATGACCCGGGCGGTCACAGGGATCTGCGCCACCAGGGCCTCGTCTCGCGCCGGATAGACTGGATTCTCGGCGCTCAGGACGAAGGAGCGCCAACCGTCCTCCTGGAGGTACTTCACGAACGCGAGACTGCGGTGGGTGGCAATGGCGGCACTTGGGGGAAAGGAGTAGGCGAGGAAGAGCAGGTTCCGCGGCAGCGCGGTGGGCGTCACGACAACCGCTCAGACAAGGGCGTTTCGAAGATCTGCCCGATTCGCTGACAGGCACCGGTCCGCTGAATCAGTTCCGGCGTGGTCGAGCGGCGCACCCGATTGACGAGTTGCTGAACTAGATCGGGAAGCCGATCGAAGCGACTGCCGGCAAGGACCGTTCGGCCGTCTTCGAGTGACTCAACCCACTCCGTTTCTTCCCGCGTCACCACGCAAGGGACACCTAACGCGGAAGCTTCCCTCTGCAGGCCGCCGGAATCGGTAATCACCACCCGGGCCCCATCAGTCAACCGAAGACTATCGGTGTATCCGACGGGATCCGTCAATCGAATACCCGCATCGGTAAGCAGGCGCCAGAGACCGTTAGCGGAGAGCGCCGCCTTCGCACGTGGGTGCACGGGGAACACAACTGGAATCCCGAGCCCCAGCAGGGCGCGCGCGAATGAATCCAAGCGCTTTGGATCGTCCGTGTTTTCCGCGCGGTGAAGGGTCACCAGGGCGAACCCATGCGACTCGAGCTTCAGACGCTCGATGATCCGGTTGTCCGCACGGGCAATCGGCAGAGCCCGACTCACACTGTCGTACAGCACGTCCCCGGTGTTGTAGACACCTTTCTGGATCCCCTCCTTCTCCAGGTTCTTGACGGCCATATCGGTGGGGCAGAACAGCCAGGTGGATACGTGATCGGCCAGCACGCGGTTGATCTCCTCCGGCATGCTCCGACGAAAGCTCCGTAGCCCCGCCTCGACGTGCGCCAGGGGCAGATTCAGCTTGGCGGCGGCCAGAGCTCCGGCGAGCGTCGAATTGGTGTCCCCGATGACGATGACGGCGTCGGGCCGCTCCTTGAGCAGCACCTCCTCGATCTTCGCCAGCATCGCCCCGGTCTGGGCGCCGTGCCCCCCCGACCCTACCTCGAGGTTGTAATCCGGAACCGGAATCGCAAGCTCGTCGAAGAACACCTTCGACATCTCATAGTCATAGTGCTGTCCGGTGTGGATCAGCACCTCGACGTGATTACGGCGCAGCTCCGCGGAAAGGCTGGCGGCCTTGATGAACTGGGGGCGCGCGCCGACGATGGTGCAGAACTTCATAGCGGCACGGCGCGGGTCATGCCGGGAGTATAAACGACTGTGAGCACCTCCGGGGAGAGATGCTCACAGGGAAAGTTGCCCGTCGAAGCAGGACTAGTAGCCGCCGCCCTTGATGTTCTCCCGCGAGCTGCCTAGCGAGAAGCGTAGCCCACCCATGAGCGTGTGCCCGGTGCCGCGGAGCAGGTTGTCCTCGCCCGGGCCGGTGTTGATCGCGTACTGGCCGAAGGCCGCCAGCCGACCCACGCGGAACTGCACGCCGGCGATGAGCGAGACGAATCCCGTCGCCGAACGATCGCGCGCGGCCTGCTCGCTGGCCTGCGCATTCTCCGAGGATGTAAAGGCGCCCTGGACCTGCGGATTGAGCACCTGGAGCAGCCCCACGCCGGCGCCGATATACGGCTCCAGCGCGCCGCGAACCGGGTAGGCCGTGAGATTGGCGGAATAACGGCGCATACGGTCGAAGAGGACCTGGCGCTGCGTGTTGCCGCTTTCCGGATCGATGAACGCGCCCGGCTCCTTGCCGCGGAAGCCCTGATCCACGCCGAGCTGCAAGCCCCCCCGGCGCGGTACGATGTTTAGGTGCCCACCCGCTGCCGGCATGCCGGACAGGGTCTGCTTCTGGGTGCTGAAGAAGAACGCCCCGCCTTCGACGCCGAAGGACCACTTGAAGCGTTCATCGCGCACGGCGGCCACCTCGCTCGACTTGCTGGACGAGCGAGCTTCCTGGGCGTTGAGCGCGCTATGCCCCACCGCGATGAGGGCAAAAATGGAAAAAGCGGCCGTCGAGATGCGCATGCTTCCTCCGAACGAGAGGACGAAACGAGCTGGTCGCGCTGGCAAACTGGGAGGGCGGCTCACCCGCCCGGTTGGGGAACCACGGCAAACCCCGTGCTCAGGGGCTGCATTGGGGTGCGAAATTGCGCACTATGCCTTGAGCTATCAGGTATCAGCTAGCTGCTATCGGCTATCTTGCTGTCAACCAACAACATAGCTTGGATACGAGGAGAGCGTCGAAGCGCGGGCTGACTGCGGGGAACCGCAGCCCCGGAGCCCGTTCCTACCGAAAACGCATCCCTCGGGGGAATCTGCGAGAGGCCCAGCCGGGGGCCTCTTAGGCGATCAATCCGAGCTGCCTGCCCACCCGGGCGAACGCCGCCAGGGCCTCGTCGAGGTCATCCCGCGTGTGGGCTGCGGAGATCTGGCAGCGGAGCCGCGCGGTGCCCTGCGGAACCACCGGATAGCCGAACCCAGTCACAAAAACCCCGGCCTCGAGCAGCAGCTCGCTCGCGCGGATGGCGTGCGCGGTTTCGCCGAGGATCACCGGAATGATCGGTGTCTCGCCCGCGAGCGGCTTGAAACCCAGCTCGGCCAGCCTGCGCCGGAAATAGGCCGAGTTGTCGCGCAGCCGGGCCACAAGCTCGGGCTGCGACGCGAGCAGGCGCACCGCCGCGAGCGCACTGCCGGCCACCGTCGCAGGGAGCGCGTTGCTGAAGAGCTGGGGCCGGCTCCGCTGAGTGAGATAGTCGCAGAGCGCTTCGGAGCCCGCCACAAAGCCTCCCGCCGCGCCCCCCAGCGCCTTGCCGAGGGTGCTGGTGATGATGTCGATCTCCCCGACCAGGCCGTAATGCTCGGCGGTGCCGCGCCCGGTGGCCCCTAACACGCCGGTGGCGTGGCTGTCGTCGACGACCAGCAGCGCGCCGTGCCTGCGGCAGACCTCGAGCAGCCCCGGCAGATCGGCGATCGCGCCCTCCATCGAGAACACGCCGTCGGTGATCACCATTTTCACCTCGCGGTCTTTCGCGGCGGCGAGCTTCGCGTCGAGGTCGGCCAGGTTCTTGTGCTCGTAGATCCCCGACTGGCACTTGGTGATGTTCTTGGCGAGGCGGATCGCATCGATGATCGAGGCGTGGTTGAGCTGATCGCTGAGCACGAGATCGCGCTCGGTGAGCACCGTGGTCGGCAGGGCCTCGTTGGCGTTCCAGCAGCTCGCGAAGCTCAGCGACGCCGGCGTCCCGACCAGCCGGGCCAGCGCGGCTTCGAGCTCGCGATGAATGGTGAAGGTGCCACAGATGAAGCGCACCGACGCGGTGCCAGCGCCGAGCTCGTCGAGTGCGGTCTTGCCGGCCGCGACCACCTCGGGCTCGTTGCTCAGGCCGAGGTAGTTGTTCGAGGAGAGGATGATGACCTCGCCGCGGCCTTCCATGCGGGCGCGGGGCGCCTGGGGGCTTTCGAGATAGTTTAGCTGCTTGTACACGCCCTGCTCGCGGAACTGCGCGATCTGGGTGGTGAGCCGGTTCTCGAGTGGATTGGTCGTAACGGATGGGGGAGCCATGATGAGCCCGAATTCAGGGTGTGGCGATTTCGAGGATGACCTTGCCTGCTTTGCCTTCCTTGATGACGCGGATGGCCTCGGCGATTTCCTCCAGCTTGAAGCGGTGCGTGATCACCGGCTTGGGGTCGAGCTGGCAGTGACGGAGGAAACGAATCATCTGATGCCAGGTCGTGTACATCTTGCGCCCCGTCACGCCGTAGATGGTCAGCCCGCGGAAAATCACGTCGCGCGCAAAGTCTACCTCGGTCGTCTTGCTGGGTGTGCCGAGCATATTGACCCGTCCGCCGACGCGCGCGGCGGCGAAGGCCTGTGCGTGACCCGCGGGGTGGCCGCTCATCCCACACACCAGGTCCACGCCGTCGCCCCCGGTTACATCGCGGAACCGCGACAGGACCTCGTCCCGCCCGGGATTGAGGGTCAGGTCGGCCCCCATCTTCCGGGCCAGCTCGAGCCGCATGTCGTTGAGGTCGCTGGCAATGACGAGTGATGCTCCCGCCGCCTTCGCCACGCCGCAGGCGAAGCAGCCGATCGGCCCGCAGCCGAGCACGAAGACGGTGCTGCCGGCGACGTCGTTGCCCTCGAGCACGGTATGGACCGCGTTGCCGATCGGATCCATGATCGCGCCGATCTCGAGTGAAATTCCGTCGAGCTTCATCACGTTCGATGCCGGCATCGCGATGTAGTCCGCGAAGGCGCCATCGCGGTCCACACCGATGATGCGGGTGCGGATGCAGAGATGCGAGTTGCCGGTGCGGCAGGGCAGGCAGTGGCCGCAGACGATGTGGCCCTCCGCCGTGACGAGATCTCCGATTTGCAGCAAGCCTTCCGCTTCAGCCTCGGGGCCGAGCTTTTCGATGCGGCCGGCAAACTCGTGGCCGATGACCACCGGAGGCTTGAGCCGGTTGCTTGCCCAGTGGTCCCATTCCCAGATGTGCAGGTCGGTACCGCAGACGCCGGCGGCGTGCACCCGGATGAGGACGTCCGAGGGACCGCAGACCGGTATGGGTCTTTCCTGTAACTGCATTCCCGGCTCGGGGTCGGGTTTGACGAGAGCTCGCACTCAGGAACCTGTCGGAGGCCGCACCAATATACCGTCAGCCTTTTTCGATTGGTGCGCAGTCGTAGAGGGCGTACTCGATTCCGGGGTAGAACTCCTTACTGGTTCTTCGGGTCGCCCAACCTTCTCCGAGCCGCATCCGTTCGAACTCTTTGGGGTTTCCGTAGATGATTGAAAGTCGCCGGGGCTGGCGCCGCAAGGATGCGCGGAGGTTGGCGATGACTCGAGTCAGAATGGTGCCCCCGAACGGGTTGAACAAATGGACGACAGTGATGTCCTCCGGGACCGCGTACTCGCAGGCGTCGGCAACGAGCACTTCCACTGGAGAGTGGAGTCGCTTGCGGGCGAGGGCGATGTTCGCGCGCGCCCGCTCGGCGAGGCCTGGGGAAATCTCCACTCCGATGACCCTGCGAAAGCGTCTTGTGCCGGCTACCACGACGACCCGCCCCATTCCGGATCCGATGTCGAGGAAGGCGTGGCCCTCCTGCGAGGCAGAAAGCAAATCGAGGCCCCACCACAGCGCGGCGTACGGCGCAGCGAGATAGGCACCAAACTCTGAAGTGACGTGACCAAGCTGGGAACCGGAAAGGAATCCTCGGGTTCGGATGCCGAGCCGACGCTCCTGGAACTCGTCACTCAAGCGATTGGATAGAACTGCCAGAACTTCGCGGGAACTGCGTTCCTTGAGGACTGCTCGAAGCCCGGCGAGCTTGGTGCCGAAGCTCACGATAGCTCGGTCGCTGGTACTCCTAGTGGCTCGACGCGAACCGCGCTGACCTTGAACTCGGCGATCTTGGCGTAGGGGTCCAGGGCCGGATTCGTCAGCAGATTGGCTGCCGCTTCGCGGAAATGCATGGGAATAAACACCTGGCCCGGTGCCTGGCGCTCGGAGAGCCGCACCCCGATCAGTACGCTCCCGCGCCGGGACGTCACCCGTACCGTCTCACCCTCTTCAACTCCCAGCGCCTTCGCGTCCTCCGGATGGATCTCGACGATCGGCACCGGCTCCCGCGAGTCGAGACCCTGCGCGCGCCGGGTCATCGTCCCGGTGTGCCAGTGGTACATCTGGCGGCCGGTATTCAGGAACAGCGGATACTCCTCGCTCGGCAGCTCGGCGGGCGGCAGGTACTCGACCGGGACGAAGGTCGCCTTGCCATCCGGAGTCGGGAAACTGTCGGCGAAGAGGAACGCGGTGCCCTGGGAATCCGGCGTCGGCACGGGGTACTGGAGCGCGCCTTCGCGCTTGAGCTTCTCATAGGACACGCCACGCCAGGTCGGAGTCACCCGCGCGATCTCGTCCATGACCTCGGCCGGCGTGGTGAACGCGGTCGCCAGACCCAACCGCCGCGACAAGTCCACCAGGATGTCGAGGTCCTGGCGGGCATTCCCCGGCATCGAAACAGCCGGAGCTGCGAGCTGGATGTGCCGGTCGGTGTTGGCGTAGGTGCCCTCCTTCTCGGCGAAGGAGCTGCCCGGCAGCACCACATCCGCCCAGCGCGCGGTCTCGGTGAGAAAGAGATCCTGCACCGCGAGAAACTCCAGCTTGCGCACCCAATCCTCGGCCTTGGCGACGTTGGGATCGGAGAGCACCGGGTTCTCGCCCATGACGAACATGCCGCGAACGGGGCTTCCCTCCTTCACGACCTCGGTCACCATCAGCCCGTTCTCGAGCGAAAGCGCTGCGTCGGGAACGCCCCATGCCTTCGCGTATTCGGCCCGATTCGTCGGGTCGGTGACGGGGCGGTAGTCGGTGTAGGCGAAGGGAATCGCGCCGACGTCGCTCGCGCCCTGGACATTGTTCTGGCCGCGAATCGGGATCATCGCCGCGCCCCAGCGTCCGATCATGCCGCAGGCGAGCAGCAGGTTGAGCAGGCTCGCGACGATGTCGGTACCGGTGGCGTGCTGGGTGAGTCCCATCGCCCAGAGCGTCGAGGTGTTGGGCCCGCGCGCGTAGGCCTCCGCCGCCTCGCGGATCAACGCCCTCGGAATCCCGGTGATCTTCTCGGCGACCTCGAGGGTGTAAGGCTTGACCGCTTCCCGGACCGCCTCGAATCCCTTGGTGCGCTCGCGCACGAAGCGCTCGTTCACCAGCCCGGCAGCGATGATGTGGGCCAGCATCGCGTTGTAGAGCACGACGTCGCTGCCGGGCTGCATCTGCAGGTGGATCTCGGCGAGGCCGGCCAGCTCCGTCCGGCGCACATCCGCGACGATGAGCCTGGCGCCCTTGGCATGGGCCCGCTTGATCAGCGCCCCGAACACCGGGTGACTCTCGGTGGTATTGGCGCCGGCGATGAAGATGACGTCACAGGCCTCTTCGATCTCCCGCATCGACCCCGACGCGGCGGCGGTGGAGAGCGCGCGGTTCATCGCGGCGACCGAGGTCGAGTGGCAGAGCCGGGTGCAGTGGTCGACGTTGTTGGTGCGGAAGCCGGCGCGCACCATCCGCATCAGCGCGTAGTTCTCCTCGTTGGAGCACTTGGCCGACGAGAAGGCCGCCAGCGCCTGGGGGCCGATGCCGTCGCGGATGCGCAGGAGCTCCTGCGCGGTGAGGCTCATCGCCTCTTCCCAGGTCGCCTCGCGGAATTGCTCGTACCACTCCGGCGGCGTCGCCACACGGTCCCGCACGTCGCCGTCGTCGCCGCGCCGCATGCCGGTGAGCGGCGGCTTGCCCACCTGGCGCTCTGGTGGCTTGGGCTTCCGCTGTTTCCCTTCCTGCGCGACGGTCGGCCAGTCACCCTGACGATAGCGGGGCTGCTCCCCGGTCCAGACCCAGCGCCCACCGCACTGCTCCCAGCCCTTGCGGATCAAGGGTGCGGTGAGCCGGTCGCGGTGCTGGGGGAAGTCGTAGCCGAAGCGGCCCTTCACGCAGGTGGAGCCCTGGTTCGGGGTGCGCTCCTCGATCCAGGGGGAAGTAACCCGCATGACCTCGTCGTCGCGGACCTGGATATCGATCTGGCAGCCGACGCCACAATAGGGACAGACCGAACGGACGCTGCGGTCGGGCTCGCGGATCGCCGCGGGCGCGAAGCGCTGCCGCGGCATGACTTCGAAAATGGCTCCGGTAGGACAGACACGGACACACTCACCGCACCAGGTGCAGCCGGCGTGATCGGGATCGCCGTCGCCGCCGACGATGATCTCGGTGTGGGCGCCCCGCTCGGCCACGTCGAGCACCCCGACTTCCTGGATGTCTTCGCAGGCGCGCACACATCGGGTGCAGAGCACGCAGAGCGACATGTCGTGGCGGATCATGACGTCGCCAGGGCGGGTATCTCCCCCGCGCAGCGGCAGCTCGTGATGCGCCCGCGGGTTCACGTCGTACTGTGCGACGTACCGCTCGAATTCGTTGCGCGGCCGGGCCCGGCCGCCGTTGCTCAAGTGGTCGCCGGGGTACCGCTCCAGCAGGAACTGCAGGACGCTCTTGCGATTGGCGATGGCTCCTGCGGACTCGCTCTCGACGACCATGCCGTCGCTGGCTGGGGTGCCGCAGGAGGGCACCAGCTTGGGCTGGCCCTGGACCGAAACCAGGCAGATCCGGCAGTTGGCGACGTTGGGGAGCTTGGGGTACCAGCAAAGCGTCGGAATCTCGACGCCGGCGGCACGCGCCGCGTTGAGAATCGTCGCCCCGGGCTCGAAGGGGATTGTCCTGCCGTTCAGGGTAAAGCTGGGCATCGCTTCGAGTCTACGGCCCTCGAACGGCCGGGCGCAAGTTCAGGCCGTATCGGCCTGTACCGTGCTCTTGGGGAGGGGCCGGGAGAGCAGAATGCCGGGTGCCGACCCGCGGCGGGTGCCCCGCCGGGACGACTCGGTCCGGACCGGGAGCCGCTCCCAATCGGGGTAGAGCGAGACCCAGGTTTCGGCGGCGTTGCCATCGTGGGGAAGCACCGCGTGGACCCCTCCTGGCGCCGTGACGTCCTGGAGTCGCGCCATCAGGTCGAGTCGGCGAGGTGCCGAGAGCCGTGCCAGGGTCTCTGCGTCTATGACGACGAGGTGGACCGGAAGCTCGACGCTGGGGAACCAGGTCCCCAGCATCGCCACGTAGGCGCTGAAGCCTCCGGTGAGCGCTTCCGCCGCCATGCGATTCTCGATCCGGGTGCAGGT
>CAYNNS010000024.1:0-19025 GCA_964398345.1 uncultured Gemmatimonas sp.
GAAAACCAAGAAGTAGCCCATTCCCTAACTGGGGCGCCGCATCGTGCACCCCCGTCCAGGGCGGAGTTGGAGGAAGCGGATGGTGCGGGCCAACAATGTTGGGGTAAGGCGCGTCTCAAAGGTGCCGTCGCCGAGCTCGCCACCATCGGTAGTCGAGCCCTGATTGCGATTGTGTCCCCAACAATACGCGACGCCCGTGTGCGCGAGCGCGCAAGTGTGCTCAAGCCCCGTGGTGATCGAGTCGAAAGTGAACGCGCCGCTGACAGCGCTCGGAACGAGGGCGGCTGTAGTCGACCCATCACCGAGCTGTCCGTTCGAATCCCGGCCCCAGCAGTAAGCCTGGCCCGCCACGGTCAGAGCGCAGGTGTGCCCGTCGCCCGCGCTGATTGTTCTGAACCTAAGCGCAGTTGCGACGGCGACCGGGGCAGGTTCGCCGCCCATGAATTCGCTGGTCCGACCGATTCCAAGCTGGCCGAAGTAATTCCATCCCCAACAGTACGCCTGTCCTGCGGCTGTGAGGCCGCATGTGTGATTCGAACCCACGCTCATCGCCTGAAACGTGAAACCTCCTGCGACGGCAATCGGGACCCGACTGCAAGGAGTGGTGTCGCAGATCTCGCCAGCCGGTGCACCCAAAGCGCCCAAGCCCAAGTCGAGCCCCCAGCAGTACGCAGCCCCGCCGACGGTCAGCCCGCAAAAATGGCTGTCCCCGGCTCCGATCCAGGTAAAGGACGGCGCGCCCGGCACTCGTACAGGGGTGCGCGAGCACGGTCCTCCTTGAATGCTGGGGTCGCCGCAGATTGCGGATGTTGGGGACAAGAGGTGTCCAGGGTTTCCGCCCCAACAATACGTCTCACCTGCGGCCGTCCGGCCGCAGGTGTTGCTGATGCCAGCCACGATCTGCACGAAACTGGGTGAGGACACTGAGGGTACAGGTGCAGGACTGCAGTCTACTCGCTGCAACCCGCAGACTTCTGATTTGGCCGGGCCCAGCATTCCAGTAGCGTTGCTTCCCCAGCAAAAGAGTTCGCCTGAGGTGGCGAGTCCGCAGACATGTTTCGGCGCGACGGTCAATTGGCTGAAGGGTGGGAACACAAGCACGGTCGCGCTGACGCTCACCTGGCCCGCCGTGGCCCGGAGTGTCGCGATGCCGGGGGCGACCCCGGTGACGTTACTCCCGGAGATCGTTGCCACAGCTGGCGTCTCGCTGATGAGTGAAACCGGCGTCTGGGGGTAGACGTTCACAGTGATTGGCAACGTTCCGCCCACGGCCAGTGACGTCGGAGGAACGATGTCCAATTCGATCGTGGGGCCGGTGGAGCGATCGGCACTCCCGCATCCGGAAGCGATGATCCAGGTGAGGAGCACCGCGCAGCGTTCGTTCGGTTTGAGCATCAGATCCGAATTACTCCGCTAGAACGTGATGTACCACGGCCCGTTGAGGCGCGAGCTGCCCCCTGAGATCACGGTGGCAGCAAGAGTTGCACCCGGCGCATAAACCGAAATGGCACTGCTGAAATAGCTCACCACGAAGAGCTGACCGCTGGCATCGATCGCTAGGCCGGCGGGCTCGTTCAGACCGTTGGCCGGTATCGTCCGGGTGGGTACGACGTTGCCGGCCGACCCGGCTGCGAAAATGGTAACGCTGGTCGCGTAGTTCGACGCCCCATTGTCGGTGTTGCCGAAATTGCTGACGTAGAGGTTGCCCAACGCGTCCAGGGCGATACCGATCGGATTGTATAGCCCGGTGTTTGAGCCGGTAATCGTTGTCGTGGGCGACGCGTTGCCGGTCGCTCCCGGTGCGTACACCGTTACGGCCTGGGTGGCCGGCACCCCGTAGCTGGCGAGGTTAGTCACGTAAAGCGTGCCCGCGGGATCGGCCCCAATACCAATTGGTCGTTGCAGCCCTGTGGCGCTGCCCGCGATAGTCCGGATTGGTGATACGTTACCGTCGGCCCCCGGCGCGAAGACGACAATGTTGTTCTCGGTCGTGTTCACAACGTAGAGATTTCCCGCGGCGTCGATGGCTAAGCCCCGCACACTGGTCAACCCGGTGCTGCTACCTGCAATGGTTCGTGCCGGCGCCACGTTTCCGTTGGCCCCCGGCGCAAATACCGTCACGGTATTGGTGATGTAGTTAGCCACGTACAGGTAGCCGGATGCGTCTCGTGCAATCCCGGTCGGCCCGTTCAAGCCGGTACTCGAGCCTTCGATCGTTAACGCAGGTGTGGCATCTCCTGAGCTTCCCGGCGCATAGACCGTTACCCGGTTCCCGTTCTGGTTGCTGACGTATAGGAACTGTACTGTGCCGGTGGCCGTGAATAGGATCGGGCTCCCGCTCAGTCCCTCCGCCGAGGCTTGGAGAGAATTGCCACCTGGCTGAGATCCAAGGGTCAAAGGGACGCTTGCGGATCCGACTGGCGTCGTCACTGTCGCGGTGCTGGAAGTAAGCGTTGTAATAGCGCCGACTCCGTGAATCGAGCCGCCACCGGCTGTGATGGTAAAAGTGACGGCGACATTCGGCACGCCGTTGCCGTTTGCATCGAGGACTTGAACAGTGAGATTGCGAGGAAGGGTCGACCCTACCACGCCGACTTGATTGTTTCCGGACAAGGACACGAATCGTGTCGCGGCGCCGGTGCTTCCAACCGCAGTGAATGTGACCGGACTGCCGTTCAGTGTCAGGGTCGGAGTCGTCGCCGTCAAGATGTTCACGCCTGCCGTGTTACTGAGAATCCACGAACCGACAGTGGCGATTCCACTCGTCGCCGTTATGGGCGTGAGCCCGGTGGCGGTTCCGCTGTTGGGCCCGACAGCAAAGGTCACCGGCACGCCCGGGATCGGGTTGCCATATTGGTCCGACACCAGGACAGCCGGTACGGTCAGAACGGGGGATCCCGCTAATACGACCTGATTGTTCCCGGCCTGAGCAGCAAGTGTGGCAGGCCTATCAGGAACTGCGGTGGCCGAATAAGTCGCGAACACGACGGGTTGGCCGTTGTCGGTTCCTACGGCTCTGACCTCCAGCCGCTGCGGGTCGCTCGCCTTCGTCCCCAGAGTCCAGAGCTCCTGGGCGAGACCGTCAGCATCGGTGAGCTCGGTTCCACCGTACACGCTGCCGCCACCTGAGGTGACTCGGAAGTTCAGGACTTGCGAAGCAACTGGATAGCCATTCTTCGTGACCTTCACGATCACTGGCGCGAGTGTCCTGCCTACGATCGCACTCTGACGGTCTCCGGAAACGACGTCGAGCGTCAGCTTGCCGGGGCTGACCGTGGTGGGCCCGGCATCACAGCTCGCGAGCGCGGAAACGAGGATGCTCGCAGTGAGCACGTTGAGTGCCAGATGTTGCATGTAGAGCCTGTGAAGGGCTCGCTCGGCATCTAACCGCGGGTTTAGTGTCATGATCAGCTCCCCGTGGCGACGAAGATGGTCGAGCCCCGACTCACGCCAGTGTCGAACGAAGCCTTAAGCTCGTTCAGTCCAGTGCGTGCGCCGAGCGTCCAGCTGCCTACGGTGGCACGCCCCGTCCCATCGGTGCTCTGCGTTGCGCCGGTAGCACTACCCCCGCCTGCCGTCACGGTGAAGGTGATGGTGACGTTTGCAACGGGCGAGCCGAGCTGGTCTGTGACACAGACCGCCGGTGCGATCGTCAAGACGCTTCCCGCCGGCTGTTGCTGGCCGTCGCCGGCGCAGTTACTGATGGACAATCCTACTTGGCCGGTTCCTGTGGCCACGAACCCGACCGATCCCGTTCTGGGAGTGCTCGCCGTCGCATTGTTCGGCCCGACCGACCCCAGGGTCCAACTCGCTTGAGCCCGCCCGCTGAGGTCGGTCACAACCGGGGATGGTGACAGGCTGCCACTACCCGCCACCGCTGCCCAGGTCACGGTGAGTCCAGCGACCGGATTGCCGTACCCATCGGCCACGACAACTGTGGGGAGAATGGGAAGCATTGCGTTTACCGGAGCAGTCTGGTTGTCGCCGGCCAGCTTGACGATCGAGGCAGCCGGGCCGGCCTGACCGGTTGCCGCAAAGGTCAAGGCGCTGAGCGAGCCTGGGATGCTCGCCACAAGCGTGTTCGTACCCGCGGACATTCCGAGCGTCCAACTCCCGACGGTGGCGAAGCCACCAGCGTCGGTTGTGGGTGTTGCACCCGTAAGACTGCCGCCCCCCGATTGGACCGCGAAGGTGAGCACCGCCCCCGAGACGGCATTCCCGTACTGGTCACTGGCTCTGACTTGAGGTGACGTCAGCACCGATGTGCCGACTATCGCCGCCTGGCCGTCACCGGACACCTTGGCGAGTTGCGCTGGCGGTCCAGGTATCCCGGTAGCAGTGAAGGTGAGCGGGCTTCCCGAGAGCGAGATCGTGGTTGACTTCGCGGTGACCGCGTTGGGTCCGGCCATGTTCCCGAGCGTCCACGGGCCAGCGGTAGCGGATCCGTTCGCGCCAGTGGTAACGGTAGAAGCTTGCGATCCGCTCAGTTTTCCGTCGTTCGACGCGCTGAACGTGACTGATACGTCGGGCACGCCATTGCCGAGATAATCGACTGCCGCGACGGTTGGTCCCATGATGATCGTACTGCCAACAGTCAGGGCGCCGTAGCTGCTCGACGATTGTGCGATGCGAAGAGCAAACGGAGCACCGTGGGCACCGCTGGCATGGAACCGTGTCGCTTGGCCGACCAGGCCTTGTGGTACCTGCACCGATTGGTTGTCACTCACGCTCGCCCGGAGCGAGTCGAGAGTGGGCAGGGGTTGGGCGAGGACCCAACCGCTCAGGGCAGCTTTCCCGCTCACGTCCGTCGGTACCTGGGAATACTGACCGGAGTTTGGGGACGTCGCGATGAAGCCTCGCCCCAGAACCTGGAATCCTATGTTCACGTTGCTGAGTGGCGCCGCGTTCCCGAATTGATCAACCAGCTGAACCACCAGCGGTTGCGAAACCGCACTGCCTGCCACCGCCGACTGATTATCTCCGGACAATGCTTTGAGTCCGGCGGCAGGGCCAGCAGAGGCTGTCGCCGTGAAGGTGGCAAACGACTGCTCTGATCCCACACCCTTCTGAGGTGACGAGACGGTCCGTACCTCGACGGTTTGCGCCTGATCAACTGAGGTTCCCAGCGTCCAATAATTCGTGGCCTTGCAATTGGTCGTGGTAACTGCAGGGGCGTAGACGGTTCCGCCTCCGCTCGTGACCTGCCAGTAGACGGTGATGTCCGCCTGGCACTTGTCCACCAGTGCGACCAGGGCAACTGGTAACTCTTTGCCGACTTGCCCCGTCTGGGAGTTACCTCCGACGACCGACAAGGAGAGTGGAGGGAGATCTGATGGTGTCGTCGCGTCTCTGCCACAAGACACGAGAGCGAGCCCCGTGATCCCTGCACGAAGAGCCAACCTCAAGGACATTCGTGCCTCCTTCCGGGACTTGAACTATCGGTGCCGCCCGGTCGGCATCTGATGTGTTGTCTGTAACCACGGATGCCGCTTGGACGATTTGCGCTGGCAGGCGTCATCGTGCGCTCCGGTCACTCACAGCCCCCTGAATCGAATCGAGAATTGCTGGTTGTAGTACCCTCGAAGAACCAACGGTGCGTGCTTCGTGATGCGATCCTGGCTTGAAACACCCGCGGCATTGGGGTTCAGCTGGCACGGACCATTCGTCACCATCGTCCAGGTGGCTGGCGAGACACTCGTCCGGGTTATGTACACGTACGTGGATTGCGCTTGAGCGGCAGGATTGAAGTCATCCTGAAATTGCGTCGTGGTGGTCGCGTGGGCGATGGTAGTGTTGTAGCACCCGGCTGCAGGGTTGCCGTTGATGCCGAGGTCCTGGATCGCGGGGTTTCCGTTGTTGGTCTTGTTGGTCTTGATCTTGAAGTTCCACTGGCCCGACTCGTTGGGACGATAGGTATTGAGCGGGTCAACCGGAGCGCCGTAATCGAACCTGAGTGTCCGCTGAGGTGGTGTGGGCGAACTGAGGTTGTTCGGACTGATCTGCAGGTTCCCGGATCCATCGATCTCTGCCATCATGCCCTGAAACCCGTCGACGTATTCTCCCAGCCCATCGCTTTGGATCTTGTAGGGGCTGAGGGGGCCCTGATCCTCCACGGTGACGGCAAGAGGGGTCACGGTAGCTGCGGATGAATTGGCCAACGAGGGGCCCCCTTCGCCAGGGGTGGCGATCTCCGAGACCGGATTGCAGCCGACGGCGAGCGTCACAACGATCGCAGTGACAAATGCGGTTGCCTTCACTCAGTCCTCCTGTCGTAGAACCGGCCTGTGCTAGAGCCGGAGTAACCCGGGCCTGCGGCGTGTTACGGCGCCGATGGGAGATGATCCAGTCGGCTCGAGTAAGAAACGGATTCGGCCTGCGAGATTTGCGCTGGACTCCGTTTTTGATTGACTAGAGCTAACGCGAGAGGTATTGTCTCTGTGGCTCGGTCGTCGCGAGTCTCTCCCGTTTGAGAGCAGGACCACCGGCATGAGTTCCGCGTCGGCTGATGGGCTCCAAACACTGCTCGCCGCGCGTGATGCGGTAGCGCGGGACTCCGCCTGGTCCGCTTTTCTCGAATCCCACAGCAGCCTCATCCTCCACGTGGCCCGGAGCCTCGGAGGGGACCATGATGCTGCCATGGACCGCTACACGTTCGTCGTGGCAGCGCTCAGGCAGGATGACTACCGCCGCCTCCGGGCGTACCTCGCCGACGGCCGGGGCAAATTCACCACCTGGCTTATGGTCGTGGTGCGGCGGCTCTGCTTCGATCAGCATCGCCAGCGCTATGGGCGCCAGCAGGGAGAGACCCAGCTCTCGGACGACCGCCACGCGCAGCGTCGACAGCTTGCCGATCTGCTTGGTGGAGAGCTGGAGCTCACCACTCTCACAACATCCCCGGAGCTTGCCCCCGACGAAGCGCTGCTCCGCTCGGAGCAACGGAACGCGCTCGAGCAGGCACTAGCCCATCTGGAGCTTTCTGATCGCCTGCTGCTGCGCTTCCGATTCGAGGACGATCTTTCCGTCCCGGAGATCGCTCGTGTCCTCGGCGAGCACTCTCCCTTCCGGCTCTATCGCGGGCTGGAGCGCATCCTAGCGTCAGTTCGCCAGATGCTCGAGGAAGCAGGGATCTCGGACTCGGCCGCTTGAGCCCGAAAGTCGCGGCCTCGGCATCCGTTAATAGACAGGGAATCACGGTGTCGACCGGCGTGGACCAGGCCGAGGGGGAATCCGCGTGACCAGCCAATCCGAACACTTGACCCCGGGCGAGCTCGCCGGCTTCCTCGATCGCGAGCTCGGGGCAGCCGAGCTGGTGCGAGTCGAGGGACATCTCGATACGTGCGAGGTCTGCCGGCGGGAGTTGGCTCTGGTGGCGCGGTTGGCCCAGGACTACTCGCCATCGCATGCCGGCCACCGCCCCCCGGGTCGGCGATGGTTGCCCCTCATACTCACGGGCGCGCTGGCGGCAGGCCTGGGCGGAATCGTATTGCTTCGACGCAACGTCAACTCCTCCCGAAGCGTCGAACAACCCGTCCGCAGCGCGGCGGCTGGCGAGGGGCGCGCTCGAATCGAGACCGTGGCGCCGGCGGACAACGGGTCAATACCCCCGGGCCGCATCCGATTCGTGTGGCACGGGCTTTCGACCGATTTGTATCGGATCACCCTGGTTACCGAAAGCGCCGAGCCGATCTGGACATCGGAAACCGTCGATACCTCTGTCGTCTTGCCCGACAGCATCCCGCTCGTTCGCGGGCACCCGTATTTCTGGCACGTCGATGCGATCTCCGCGGGCATCAGCGCATCGACTGGATCGCACCGGTTCCTGGTCGCTCCTTGATCGCATTTCGACTGCTGTTCCGGCTGGTGTCCTTGGGGCTGCTCGCAGCCTGCTCCAGCCGCCACAACGCTACGGCGCCGCCCACGCAAGCAGCCAGCGACTCGCTGATCACTCGAGGAGAGAGTCTCTACGAGGCGGAGAAGTACGACAGTGCACGCGCCGTTTGGACCGTTGCGCTTCGGCAGACCCAGGGCGCCCGCGACGAGCGGGGCGAGGCGCGCAGCCTTACCTGGCTCAGCCTCGTGGCCGGTCGGCTGGGTGACGAGACGGAGGCTCAAGCGCTCGGCGAGAAATCGCTGGCGATAAAGCTGCGCCTCGGCATGCGTGGCGAGCTCTCGCAATCGTATTACGCGCTCGGGCTTGCGGCGCTGGGCGCCGATCACAATGAAGCGGCCGGGGGGTCGTTGGAGGAGGCCCTCCCGACCGGGGGAGCCGTCAACGACGTGAAGGGTGGGGCCCGCGCAGCCGGAGTGGCGGGTCTGGCTTATGGATATCTCGGTGATCTTCGCCGCGCACGCGAGGGGCACCGCACCGAGCGTGATGCAGCGCACAAGCTCGGTGAGACGCGGCTCGAGGCCAACGGGTTAGCCAACGAGGCAATGCTGGACATCCAGGAGGGCGACGCTCCTCCAGCGATCGCCCGACTCGATACCGCCCGCGTGCTGTATCGGCGCACGAATTACCTCGCTGGCGAAGAGAATGCTCTCGGCCAGTTGGGGACGGCGTTCGAGCTGACCGGCGAAGAAAACCACGCCTTTGTGGCTTTTGACAGCGCACTGACATTGGCTCGCCGCCTCGGACTCAAGGGAGAAGTAGCCGATCTCTTGAGGCTCCTCGGCGGGGTGCACCGCAGACTCGGCGATTATCGCCAAGCACTTCGCTACTATGGCCAGGCGGACTCGATCATGCGCCAAGCTGGGATCGCTGCGGACCTGGGGAGCCTGCTGCGGAGTGCCGCCGAGGCAGAGCTCCACCTGGGGAATTTGCGGCGGGCCGAGCAACAGCTTGGCGAAGCGCTGAGCTTGCACACCGCCTCCAAAGAGCCGTTCGACAAGCTGGAAGATCTTCTGTTGGGTGCGCAGATCGATTATCGCAGCGGAGGAATGGCAGCCGCTGAACCGCGGCTTCGCGGGGCGCGGGCCGTCGCCTCTGGTGTTGACACGCGTGGCGCGCGGATCGCCGTCGCGCTTGCTGAAGCGGATTTGTCGGATCAGGCACGGGATTCACGTCGAGTCCTGCGCGTTCTCAAGAGTGTTGCGCCGGAAATGGCGGCGGGTGACTTCGGGTCCGACTGGATTGCTCACGCCTTTGCAGCGCGCGCCCACGCGCGGCTGGGATTGCTGGATTCGGCAGTCAGTGAGGGCCACCAAGCCGTGGCTGAGGTGGAACGGCTGCGTGCGGACCTGGTCTCCGAGCCGCTGCGGGCCAGCTTCGTTGCGGATCGGGCGGAGGTCTACGCCGACTTGGTACTCGCGCTGTTGCGCCTCAACCGGCCGGCCGAGGCGTTCACGATCGCGGACGCGGCGCGTAGCCGCGGATTGATGGAGCATCTCGCGACCGCGCGGGCCGCGGCCTCCTCAGGCACCCTGCCCCACGAGCTACTAGAAGGCGAGTTGCTGCTGCGGCGAATTGATTCGCTGGCGCAACGCCTCCGGGAGACCGAGCCGCGGAGGCCTCGGGAGCGTGGCAAGACCGCTGCGGCGAGTACTGCATTAGAAAATGCCCTCGGTGCGGCTCGCAGCGAGTACGAAGCGCTGTTCGAACGCGCTGCCCTCCGCGATCCAAGGACGTCCGCACTTCTGGGCGTGCGGCCGGCCCGCCTCGAGGACATTCGCGGCGCCCTGGAGCCGGACGAAACCTTGCTTGAATACTTGGTGACTCCCGATCGGCTCCTGGTCTTCGCCGTGGCACCAAGCGGCTTGAGCGTAATCCAATCGGATCTGGTTGCCGCCAGCCTGGTGCAACAGGTGCGTCTGTTGCGCGACCTTTGGGGGAGACCATCGGGCGATTGGCACAACGGTGCCGCTGCGGCTCAAGCGCTCTACCAGACACTTATCGCGCCGGTTCGCAAGACTGGAGTCCTTCGCAGAACCCGGCACCTGCTCCTGGTACCTCACGGTGTCCTGGGCCAGCTCCCCTTCGCTGCACTTCAGGACGAGTCCACCGGCCATTTCGTCGCCCAAGACTTCGGTGTAGTGCACCTTCCGTCCGCTGCCGCGCTCCCCAGGTTACGAGAACGACTCATCCCCGGCGGTGGTTCGCTCGCAACTGGCGAGGGCTTCGCGCCGTTTCCTGAGGAGCTTCCCGCTACCGCGTCTGAAGTGGAAGCGCTGCGGAGAGAGATGGGTGGCGTTGCGATCCAAACCGGACGCCGGGCGACCGAGTCGGCGGTGCGCCGCGCGCTTGCCCAGGGCGGGCTGGTCCATGTGGCCACGCACGGCGTCCTCAACGTGAACAATCCGATGTTCTCGAGGATCGAGCTGGCCCGCTCTCGGGATCCTGCGGACGATGGCCGCCTCGAAGTACACGAAATTGTGGGCATGGCGGTGAAGAGCTCCCTCGTGTTTTTCTCGGGCTGCGAAACCGGTGCCGGCCAGGAATGGACGGACGACGCGGTGCGAGGCACCGGGGACCTCACCCTGGCCCAGGCGGTATTGGCCGCAGGCGCCGCGAACGTCATCATGACGCTTTGGCGAATTGATGATGCGGGAGCATCGGTTTTCGCGGGGCGGTTCTATCGGAACCTTGGCCGGATGCCGATTGCCGACGCGCTTGCAACCGCGCAGCGAGAGATGGCGAGCGACAGCCGCTTCGCGAGTCCCTACTACTGGGCGGGTTATACGCTGAGTGGGGCCGGTCGTCTGGGCGGTCTCACGCAAGATGCCGCTGGTCCATCCGTGGCTATAGGGAAGGGCGCTCCGCCCCCCACCAATGTTTCGCACGGGAGCAGGCCATGAATCGCAAGCCCTTTGTTCGCCTTGCCCGGGCAGGTCTTCTTCTGATGTGGACAGCCGCGTTCGCCGGTTGTGAAGACGTGGCCCTGCCTCCGGGGCCTGGGGACGGGGTGATTGCCGCCGCGGCGAGGGCCGGGAACCCCGTCAGCGGGCCCTCGGTGACGGCGGCTGATCCGGCCTTTGGACGCGAGGGGGATGTGTCGAAGCAAGTGACGATCACCGGCTCCGGCTTCGCGCCGGGAGCACAAGCCGCGTGGGAGCGGGGCGGGATTGTCGATGCCAAGATTCAGGTGCTCTCCAGTCAGTACGTCAGCTCGACTCAGCTCGTCGCCACCATCACCATCGCCCCGGACGCCGCGATCAGTCTGTAAGACGTCTCGGTCAGCAATCCGGACAAGAAGAAGGGAATCGGTTACGCGCTGTTCGAGGTGACTCAAGCCATCGCGGTCGTCGGGTTGGATCTCTTGCATGACGCGAACGACAACGGAGACATGACCGGGTTTGGCTCGGGGGGGAGCTACTTCAATCCGGCCTCGGGACTGGAGGTTCTGAACCCGAGCGGCATCGGCTGGGCGATTAACCCGACGGGGACCGCGATCGTTGGTGGCGGCCCGCGCCTGTGGAACAAGGTGGCGGGTGTCTGGCAGGCCACAACACTCCCGACTGACCCTTCGTCCTCCGGGGGACGCGCCTCCTCGCTATCCGCCGACGGCCTGACCGGGCAGGTCCTGCTCGTCGGCGGGCTGGAGACGGTCTCACTACCTAAACACACCACATCTCAGCAGCCGCGCCTCTGGAAATGGCAGAGCGCGACGAACAGTTGGGATCGCGTCATTCTGCCAACCGGTTCGACGATCAAGGGAGACGTGCTCGGAGTGAGCGACAACGCTGTGGCCGTTGGCTGGATCGAAGGCGGCAACTTTCAAGCCGCGGTTTGGGAGTTCGATGGATCCCGGTATTCGTTGACCATTCTTGCCCCGGGCGGGAGCCGCGCCATGGGAATCAACCGCGCCGGTACGATCATCGTCGGAGCAAGCGGCGGTTTCGCCGCGTATTGGCAACGCCTCTCTGGCGGGGGATGGAGCGCGCCGATTGCGCTGCCCGGCGGGTGCGGGATCGCTCAGGCCGTGGACGACTTCGCGCGGATCGTCGTGAATTCTTGTCCCGAAGGGAACCACACGACTCCCGCCGTGTTCGTGGTTCCCTATTCCACCACGACAATGATCCGCCTGGGTGGCCAGGGCCCCAACCTGAGCGCGTACGTCCTTGGCATGTCACCCTCGGGTAAATACGTGGTGGGTCAGCTTCTGAGTGGGAGCACTTCGAAGGGTGCCTACTGGAAAGTCTTTTAGTCCAGGTCGCTCGGGTGGTTCTGAGCAAGATGCCGCCGATCCATCCGTGGCTATAAGGAAGGGCGCTCCGCCCCTCACCAATGTTTCGCACGGGAGCAGGCCATGAATCGCCAGCCCATCGCTCGCCTCGCACAGGCTGGTCTCCTACTGCTGGGGACTGCCACGTTCTTGGGTTGTGCCGAGAACAGCCTTCCACCCGGCCCCGCTGAAGGAATCAACGCTGCGGCAGGTGGGGGAGGGAAGCCGATCAGCGGGCCTTCGGTGACCGCAGCCAATCCGAGCTACGGCCATGAGGGAGACGTCTCCAAGCAAGTGGCGCTTACGGGCTCGGGCTTCGCGCCGGGAGCGCAAGCCGCGTGGGAGCGGGACGGGATTGTCGATGCCAAGATTCAGGTGCTCTCCACTCAATACGTCAGCTCGACTCAGCTCGTCGCTACTATCACCATCACCCAGGACGCCGCGATCAGCCTGTACGACGTCTCGGTCACCAATCCCGACAAAAAGAAGGGAATCGGCTACGCCCTGTTCGAGGTAACCGAAGCCATCGTGGTCGACGGTACCACGGTTCTTCATTGGACCAACAGCAACGGCGAGATGGTCGGCGGGTTCTTCGGCAGCGGGTCCGTACTCGGTGACGCTCGCTACTGGAGCCAGGGAACCGGTCTCGTGGCGCTGACGAGCGGTACCGTTGCCTGGGCCATTGACGAAGCGGGAAACACCATCACAGGTAATGCGGCCGGCGGAACGGGAGGATTCATCCCGATCTGGACTCGCGTCGGCGGTAGCTGGGTGATGGGAAGTTTGCCGATGGATCCCGCTGCGGTTGGAGGAAATGGCCGGGGTATCGCCTCCGATGCGCTGACGGGGAACGCGATCTTCATCGCCGGCGTGGAGAACTACCCCGGCAAAGGCAAAACGCCCGGGGGTCGCAGGCCCAGGGTCTGGCGGCTGGGTGTCAGCGGGTGGGAACGCGTCGTACTTACTTCTCTGGGAACCGACGGCAACGACGTCGTCGAAGAGATCAGCCGCAATGGAGTTGCAGTGGGAACCTCGGCTGGGCATGCCACGGTATGGGAGCCAAACGGTTTGGGAGGGTACACGGTTTCCGCTCTACCGGGCTCGGCTACCGGCGCGAACGGCATCAACAGCGCCGGCGACCTTATTGTAGGTGTCCAGAACGGAGTAAGTACGGCATACTATTGGCAACGGCTTCCCAGTGGAGGCTGGAGCGCAGCGCAGACTCTTCCCATCGCATGCAACGGAGCAATCGACGTTGATGACGCCGGACGAATCGCGGCCAATGATTGCGTCAGAAGCTCGGGCGCGACTTCCCCGGCGGTTTTTGCCCCCCCCTACACCGGTACGCCACTCTGGCTCGGCGGACTGGGCAAGAACAATGGCGGTCACGTTGAAGCGATGTCTTTAACCGGAGGCTGGCTCGCAGGACAGGCAGGAGTGGGGGTCTACTGGAAGTTGCCCTGAAGCGCCTGCACCAGCGCATCCCGCCCCACGACACTGTCGCGGGGCGGGTCTTTTACTTTTACCCATGGACCTCGAGCTCGTCACCATCGGCACCGAGCTGCTGCTCGGCTTCACCGTCGACACCAATTCCGCGTTTCTGGGGCAAGCCCTCGGCGCCATCGGCGTGCGCATAACCCGGCGCAGCTCGGTTCCCGACGAGCCCGCCGCGGTTGCCGCCGCCGTCGCGGAGGCGCTCGCGCGGACCCGGATGGTCCTCACCACCGGTGGACTGGGGCCCACCAAGGACGATCTCTCCAAGAACGTCGTCGCGGAGCTTTTCGGGCTCCCGCTGGAATTCCAACCGGAAATCTGGGACGCCATCGTCGCCCGTTTTGCCCGCATGGGGCGGACCTTGTCGGACCGCAACCGCTGCCAGGCCGAGGTGCCCCGCGGCGCCAGCGTACTGCCGAATCCCCGTGGGACGGCGCCGGGACTCTGGATCAGCGGCTCCCTGGGCGAGGTTATCATGCTGCCCGGCGTACCGGCGGAGATGCGTGGCCTGGTCACCGGCGAGGTGGTCCCGCGGCTGGCCGCGCGATCCGGAGGCAAGGTCATCCGGTCGCGCGTGCTGCGTACCACCGGCATCGCGGAGTCTTCGCTCGCCGAACGGCTGGAGCAGGTCGAGGAAACCCTGGCTCCGCTCACCCTCGCCTACCTGCCGAGCCTCGAAGGCGTGGACCTCCGGCTCACGAGCTGGGCCGGCGCAGCGGAAGAGGCCGATCGCTGGCTCGACGTCGCCGTCGGCAAGCTGCGGGCTCCGATCGCCGACCACGTCTACGGGACTGCGGAAGAGGATCTCGCGGAAGTCGTCATCGCGGCGCTCCAGGAACGGAGCTGGACCCTCGCGGTCGCCGAGTCCTGCACCGGCGGGATGCTGGGGGAGCGGCTCACCGCGATCCCCGGCGCGTCGGCAGTCTTTCTCGGCGGACTGATCGCCTATCACGACGACCTCAAACGCGAGCTCGGCGTGCCGGCGCGAATCCTGGAGGAGCACGGGGCCGTAAGCGAGGAAACCGTCCTGGCCATGGCTCTTGCCGCGCGACTGCGGTTTGGCACGAGCGCCGCTCTTGCCGTCTCGGGCATTGCGGGTCCGAGTGGCGGGTCCCCCGAGAAACCCGTGGGCACCGTCTGGATGGCCGTGGCGGACGCAGCAGGATCGGAGGCGCATCGGGCCGTGTTTCCCGGGTCCCGGCAGGACATTCGGGTTCGCGCGACGCAAGCCGCCCTCTGGCGCCTCTGGCGCCGGATGCGCACGGCTACATTTCAGGGTCAGAGTGGCCACGGGGGAGCGGGAGCTTGACCGAGAACGGATTCGAAGAAAACGCGCTGCCTGAGGAGGCGCCGACGCTCGCGGGAGTTCCGCTCGAGCCGGCGGAAGCGGCGGTCCAGCGGCTCGAGGAGCAGCTCAGGGAGGCGACCGACCGGCATCTGCGCCTGGCCGCGGAATTCGACAATTTCCGCAAGCGCATCGCGCGGGAGCGGCTGGAGCTCGCGGATCGCGCCCAGGCGGCGCTGGTCATGAAGCTGCTGGACATTCTGGACGATGTCGACCGGATCGTCGCCAGCGATCCCACGACGCCGGCGGCCGCGCTGCTCGAGGCGACGCTGCTGGTCGACAAGAAGCTGCGCAAGGAGCTCGAGGCGGCGGGGCTGGAGCGCCTCGACCCCGTCGGCGAACCGTTCGATCCCGCCTTCCATGAAGCGGTCTCGGTCCTGCCTCCACCCGCGCCCGCGCAGGACCACACCGTCGCCGCGACGTTTCAGATCGGCTACCGTTTCCGCGGCAGCCTGGTCCGCCCCGCGCGAGTCCAGGTGTATTCGTCAGAAGGACACGCGTAGTGGCGGCCAAGGATTTCTATCAGGTGCTGGGGGTCAGCGAGAAGGCCACGCCGGCGGAGATCAAAAAGGCCTACCGCAAGCTGGCGAAGCAGTTTCACCCCGACGCCAATCCCAATAACCCGCAGGCCGCGGACACGTTCAAGCAGGTTTCCGAGGCGCATGCCGTGCTCGCGGACCCCGAGAAGCGCCAGAAGTACGACACCATGCGCAGGCTCGGCGCCTTCGATCCCCGCCGGGCGGGGAGCCCGGGACCGCGCCCATCGGGGCCCGGTGGCGGATTCAGCGAGACGTTCGACTTCGGCGATTTCGGATCGATGGGCCTCGGCGACATTTTTTCGTCGATCTTCGGCCGCGGCAAGCGCGAAGAGCCCCAGGGCGAATCGATCGAGACCGAGTTGGAGATTCCCTTCCGCACCGCCGCGCTCGGCGGCAGGGTCCCCGTCACGCTCAGCCTCAACGAGAGCTGCCCGACCTGTGGCGGTAACGGCGCGGCACCGGGCGCGACGCTTTCCCAGTGTCCGGAATGCAAGGGCAGGGGGACCATCTCGTTCGGGCAAGGGGGCTTCGCGGTCAACCGGCCCTGCCCGATGTGCCGCGGGCGTGGCAAGGTTCCCTCGCAGAAATGCCCGACCTGTGACGGGGTGGGTGAGACGCGCGCGGAAAAGAATGTGATGATCACGGTGCCACCCGGTACCGAGAGTGGCCTCAAGATCCGGCTCAAAGGCCAGGGCGGCAGCGGACGGAATGGCGGTCCACCCGGCGATCTGATGGTGACGTTCCAGGTGCAGCCCGACCGCTTTTTCCGTCGCGAGGGTCTGGACGTCATCTGCGACGTCGCCATCAACCTCGCCCAGGCGGTGCTCGGAACGCGGCTCCGGGTGAAAACACTGGATGGGAAAAAGGTCGTCCTCAGGATTCCCGCCGGAACTCAGCCGGGCCGGAAGTTCCGCATCAAAGGCGAAGGCATCGCCAAGGGAGACCGCCGCGGCGATCAGCTGGTAAACGTCGAGGTCGCCTTGCCCGAGCAGCTATCGCCCGAACAGGCGGAGCTCTTCAAGAAGTTCACCGAGTCGACCGGGATGGTGCACTGAGAGCGCCTTCCCGGAGCTTAGGGTAGCTCCTACTCCGGACACTCCACGACAACCGTGCCGTTCCAGAGTCTCCAGCAGAGTCTCGGAGACCGGTACCGGGCTCAAAAGGTGTAGCGCGCGCTGAGCCGCAGGCGCCACCGCGACGCAACTCGATCGACCCCGGTGGTCGGAGGGTTCAGCACCTCATAGATCCCGCGATCTCGTACGGTATCGTACCCCGCCAACCCGAGAAGATCTGCGCTGCCGTCAGCATAGGAAGCCCGGGTTCGTACCACTCCCCAGTTGCTGTTCAGTAGTCGTAACGCGTTGAAGAGGTCCGCGCTGAGCTCCAGACCGTGGCTAGCGCCGAGATCCACAACCTTCGAGAGGCGAAGATCCGTAAAGTGAACCCAGGGGTTCCGGCAGCTGTTGCGTCGCAGGATGCTGCCGCGCTGCCGGTTGAGGCAGGGTTCCGATTGGATGATGCTGTCGAGCTTGGGCCATTCGGCAGGATCCGTGAGCGTGATATCGGTCTCCCCCGTGGGGACATAGACCAAGTCGTTGTGCGTAAAGGAATCACCCGGGGTCCCAATCCCATCTGCATTGGCATCCCCATTCACGGTGAACGAGTAGGGGCTCCCGGAGTAGCCCTGGTAGACCAGTGTCCCTCGGAAGCCAAGAGGAAGATTGGCGCTGGCGAGGATGGTGAGCTTGTGCGGCACCTCGTATTCCGAGGTTGTGAGGTTGCGCCGCTCCAGGGTGCCATCGAGGGCCGCATATTGAAGGTTGTAGAAAATGAAGTCGTCCGCTCCTGACATCCGGTCCCGCGATCGGCTGAACGCGTAGGAGGCTCGGACCTCCGCCCCCCGCGCGAAGCGCTTCTGCAATTCGAGGCTGGCCGATAACGTTCGGTCGCCGGAGGAGTTCGTCGCGAGCGCCACTTGGCCGAAATCCTGGCTGCGCCGGTTGGGGAGGGCTTCGCCGCTCGCCGGATCGATGGAGCCGTAGAGCACTCTGCCTCCTTCACCCGCCTCCACGTGAGCCGGCCCAACGAGATTCGCGTCAGTCAGGTAGTACGTATCCACCCCCCGCGTCAGCAGCAGATCCCCCGACGCGATCCATCCATTCCCGAAGCGGTGGTCCACTCCAAGGGCAGCTTTCAAGTTGCGCGGGAGCTTAAATCCCGGACTGAAGACGCTTACGATGAGTCCCTCGTTGCTGCCCTGGGTTCCGTCGGCGCAAGCATAGGGCAGGTTGTCTTTATCGGTGGTGAAGGCCGGCACCCGACCGGCACCCTTGCATTCAAGGGACACTTGCTCCATTCCGGTATTGACGAAGGGCTCGTTGAACCACTTGTAGGGAGGCCGACCAGCAAACAGGCCGATTCCTCCCCGGACATAAGTAGACCCGTCCCCACGGGCATCGTAGCTCCACCCGAGCCGGGGCGACCAGGATGGATTTCCGCTGGGCGAGACAGCGGTATTGATGCCGAGCTGCTGCAGGAGCACCGGGTTAGTGGGCGGATTGGCGGGAAGCAACGGAAGATCTACGCGCACACCAGCTGTGACCAACAGGCGTGGGGTGGCGGACCACTGGTCCTGGAGGAAGAAGCCGGCCTGATTTACCTGGAAGTCACCCAGCGGGCCGTTCGGTCGTGCCGGGTTTCGGAGGACAGCGCGGTAGCGGAAGGGGAGACCTTGCGCGAGTGAATCGAGACTGCTGAAGAGCCACCTGGCCCGGAACGCATACTGATACGGTTCGAGCGTGCGCAGGTGACTCAGGCCGTTGTCGGTACCCACGGTGAGGTGATGGGTCCCGAGATCAATGCCGAGGTTGCCCCCGAGCTCCCAGAGGGTCTGATCGACGTAGCAGCCGAACATGGTCCCGTTCAAATTGCCCCCGGCCAGATTCCCTTCGTCGGCGTGCGCTTCGATGCGCGGATACGTGGAGTTGGGCGAACAGGTGGAGTTATCCGATACCCTTGCTAGCTTGACCTCGTTGGAAAGCCGCGATCCGAGTGCCGCGGTATAGGTCAGTCGCGTCACGTTTGAGATCTCGGGGATCTCATACCCGTCCGACGAAAGGCCGTAGATCCCGTAGGCAGCGTGAAAACCGGAGTTGGTCGCGACAACGTCGCGCACCAAGTTGTGGGAGACTTCGAGGCGCTGATTCACCCCAAGCGGGAAGGTCAGCTTCAGGAGCACGTTGCCCCCACCGAACCGGTTGGCTCGAGCGACGTTCTCACCTGCGTCGAGCCCGTATTCATCCTTCAGGATCTGGTGAAAGCGGACGAGGCTTGCGTGCCGAATACCCACGCCGGCCGAGTCGGCGCCGCCAGTCGTATCGCTCCCGATCAGGGTGGCTTCGCGGGGGACGAACGTTTTTCGGAGGTGCCCGGTTATTAAAAAAAAGGGCCGGGCCCGGACCAGGGGCCCAACCCGGCTAAAACCAACAC
>CAYNNS010000025.1:0-6073 GCA_964398345.1 uncultured Gemmatimonas sp.
CAGGGCCACGAGCTCGTCGTAGACGATCTTGACGAGCTGCTGGCCGGGCCGCACCGACTTGAGGACCTGCTGGCCCACCGCCTTGTCCTGCACCCGCTCCAGAAACTCGCGGGTGAGATCGAAGCTCACGTCGGCTTCGAGCAGGATGCGACGGATTTCCCGCAGGCCCTCGCGAACCGCCTCTTCGCTTAAGACCCCGCGGCCGGTGAGTCGCTGCAGCGCCGCGGTGAGCTTGGAGGACAGCTCGTCAAACATAAGTCGCGCAAAATAAGCGAGTTACGCCACTAATTCAACACCCGGACTCAGGGCGCCTGCAGCCGCGCCATGAGCTCGGCGATCAGGTCCTTGTAGGCGGTCTGCACCCGGTCCCAGGGCAAAAAGCTCTCGTCATCCCTCACGGAAGCCCCCGCGGCCCGGCTCCGCTCACTCGCCAGCTTGACCGTGTACCGCAGGGGATCGCTGCTGGTGCGTTTGATGATCACGCGAGTGCGGACGATCACGGCACCATCCGAGTAGCTCTTACTCTGCCACGCGGTCCTGAGGTAGCCGGTCTCGCGGTCGGCATTCTCGAGCACGTCGAAATGACTCAGCACCACAGCAGACAACAGCCGCCAGGCCTGCTCCTCGGTCCGGGTCGCCAGGACTTCGATCGCAAGGTTCTGGTTGACGGAATCGCTCGGCACCGAGGCGGCGAACGACTCGTCGGGGTTCAGCATGATCGCATCATCCGCGGGCGGCACCGGCGCGTTTTCGCGGGCGCAGTACTCGCGGGTGACGGGGAGAAACGCCGGCTGCTCCACCCTCACCTGCACGCAGGTGCCCGCCGCAATGCTCACCGCGGCGGTGCCGACACCCGCTTCCTTCTGATTGACCAGAATCTTCGCCTCCGCGGGAGCCACCACGTTGACCCGCCGCCCCGCGAGCACCAGCTTGTCCTCCAGCGGGGGCGGGCTGAGTCCTTCCTTGTTGCAGTAGCTGCGCTCGGCCGAAGCCCAACCCGGCTTCACGGCCCGGACGATGATGCAGGCGCCGAGCGGCACCATGACACCGGCCGGCTTGGTGCCGAGGCTGGTCGCTTCGCGCAAGAGCTCGGCGCCGGCCGGCTCGGTGCTCACGAGGACCACACGGTCGACCAGCTCGATGTTGTCGCTGAGCGGCAGCTCGGCGCTCTCTTTAAGCTCGTAGACCCGGCCCACGGGGGAATAACCCGCGAGTCTGACCTCGACCGTGACGGGCTTGCCGGCCTGGACCTCGAGCTCGGCCGTCCGGGTTCCCGCGCTGTCGCCGTTCCGGTAAATCGCGGCCGCCGCGGGCGCCACGCTCAGCCGCACCACCCGCGTGGTGAGCGCGATGCTGATGATCTTGTCCTTGAACTTCATGCCCTTCGCGAACGTCGCCGAGGAGTCGCGATAGCCCTCCAGTCGCACCACGACCGTGTTGGGATCCTTGTCGAGCAGCTTGAACTCGGCGCTCCCGGTGCCCAGCGGGACCAGGGTCCCGTCTCCCGGCTTGACACGATAGATCGCCGCGGCGGCCGGGACGCTCTTGATGACCACGGTCTGCGCTTGCGCAGAGGTCATCACATCCAGGGTGAGCAAAGCCAGTAGACGCGATCGCATCGCAAAGAGGACAAAGAGGACACGAATATACCCCCGGCACTTGGTTGACCACGTCGTTAATTGATCGTTTAATTGAGGCCCATGACAGGGGTTGAAAGCGCGACAGCGCGAGATCAGATCCTCGATGCGGCCGAGGCGCTCTTCGCGGTGCAGGGACTGGGACCGACGACGATCAAGGAGATCGGCGCGGCGGCAAACCAGAACCCCGCGCTGATCTACTACTACTTCGGCAGCAAAGAGGAGCTGTACCATGCGGTGCTGCAGCGCGTAATCGGTGCGATGCTGGCGCGGGGCGAGGCCACGCTCGACGCGGCGCCGAGCCCGCCCGAAGCCATCCGCGCCCTGGTCGCCGCGCAGCTCGAGTTCGTGCTGGGCCATCCTAACGCGCCCCGCCTGCTGGTGCGCGAGCTGATCGACCACGAAGCCCGGCGCGCCGAAGCCACCCTGCTGCAGCTCGCGGCGGGAGTGTTCAAGCGGCTCTGTGGCGTGATCGAGCAGGGCCAGGCGCAGGGGGTCTTCCGGCGCGACGTCGAGCCCCGCTTCGCCGCGGTCAGCACCATCTCGCAAGTCATCTACTTCACCATCGCCCGCCCGGCGATCGGCTTGTTCTTCGGCGAAGGCAGCCGCGGCGTGCCGGAAGCCACGGCCCGGGCGTTCGGCCGCCACGCGGGAGAGTTTGCGGTGCATGCCCTCCAAGCTGCAGGGGAGAATGTCGCGTGAAAGTGAGAGCGATCAGCTGTCAGCTATCAGCGATCAGCGTGGTGACGGTGCTGGCCTGCTCGCGCGGCTCGGGTGACTCCTACGAGGCGCGGGGCACTGTCGAAGTGCACGAGGTGGACCTGTCGGCCCTGACCCCGGGGAAAGTGCTGAGCGTGAGGGTCGATGAGGGCGCTTCGGTCCGCCAGGGGGACACGCTCGCGGTCGTGGGACAGCTCGACCTCAATGCCACGCTCGCCGCGGCGCGCGCCGCTCTGGCGACGGCCGAGGCCAGAGTGCGTGACCTCGAAGCCGGCGCCCGGCCGCAGGAGATCAAGCAGGCCGAGGCCGACCTCGCCGGCGCCGAAGCGGAAGCGGCGCGCACGGGCAAGGCGCTGGATCGCGCCAGGGCCTTGCTGGTGGACAACGCCATCGCTCGCCAGCAGTACGACGACGCCGTCGCGGCAAACCAGGTCGCCGGGGAAAAGGTGACCGCCGCACGCGAGGCGCTGGCGCTGGCCCGCGCCGGGAGCCGCCCCGAGCAGATCCAAGCCGCACGGGCCGAAGCCGAGAACGCGCGGGCCACGCTGGCGCGGGTGCAGGCCAACGCGACGGGGCTGGTACTGGTCACCCCGGTGACCGGCATCGTCCTCGGCCGCCACGCCGAGCCGGGCGAGGTTTTGCCCGCCGGGGTGCCGGTGCTCACGGTCGGCGAAACCGCGCATCCCTTCGTTCGCGTATACCTCCCCCAGTCGCTGGTCACCACGCTGGCGATCGGAATCCCGGTGGAGATCGTGACCGAGGACAAGCGCAGCATGAGGGGCAGCATCTCGGCGATCAATCCCAAGGCGGAGTTCACGCCACGGGTGGCGCTCACCGAACAGGAGAGGGCCGATCTGATGTTCGGGGTGAAGGTGGACTTCGCGAATCCGGCGGAAGCGCCGCATCCAGGACTCTGGGTGACGGTGAGAGTCGGGCAGTCGGGCGACAAGGATACACGTCCGCCGGACCGCCAGACCGCCCGACCGCCAAGCCAATGACCGCACCCGCAATCCTCACCCACGGGCTCAGCAAGAGCTTCGGGCCGCTGGTGGCGGTGGATCACGTCGATCTCGAAGTAACCCGCGGCGAGGTGTTTGGTTTGCTGGGGCCCAACGGCAGCGGCAAGACCACCACGATCCGCATGCTGACCGGGCTCATGGAGCCAACGTCCGGCACCGCGGACGTCGTGGGGATCGACATCGTGAAGACGCCGGAGCAGGTGCGCAAGCGGATCGGCTACATGTCGCAGCGCTTTGGGCTCTATGACGACATGACGGTCCTCGAGAATCTCGACTTCTATGCCGGCCTCTACGGCGTCGTCGGCGCCGAGCGGCGCCAGCGCATGGCCGAGCAGCTTGCCGAGTACCGCCTCGAGGGGCGCACCAGGCAGATGGCGGGGACGCTCTCGGGAGGCTGGAAGCAGCGGCTCGCGCTGGCCTGCGCCACGTCGCACCGCCCCGACCTGGTCTTTCTCGACGAGCCCACTGCCGGGGTGGACCCGCTCTCGCGCCGCCGCTTCTGGGAGCTGATCGGGCAGCGCGCCGATTCGGGGATGACGGTTCTAGTCACCACGCACTACATGGACGAGGCCGAGCTGTGCAACCGGCTGGCCTTCCTCTCGCGCGGCAAGCTGATCGGTGTCGGCACGCCCAAAGAGATCACCCAGCGGTTCGGCGCGGCGCGGGTGGAAGACGTGTTCATCGAGCTGCAGCGGCGCGACGAAGCCTCGGCGCCCACTACAGAGATGGCGCGACCATGAGCCTCCGGGAGCGGGTGGCGCGCTGGCCGTTCTGGGCGATGCTGCGCAAGGAATTCATTCAAATGCGCCGCGACCGGCTCACGCTCGCGATGCTGATGGGGATTCCGGCGATTCAGCTGGCGCTCTTCGGCTACGCGATCCGCACCGAGGTGCGCCACCTGCCGATGGTGGTGCTCGACGAGTCGCAATCGCCCGAGAGCCGCGAGCTGGTGCAGACGCTGGTCAACACCGGGAACTTTGATCTGGCGGGCATGGTCCACGACCGGGACGCGATCGCCCAGGCCATCGGCCGTGGCACCGCGCGCGCCGCGATCGTCATTCCCCCGGAGTACCAGCACGACCTCAAGCGGGGCCGCGGCGCGCATGCGCAGATCATCGTGGATGCCGCCGATCCGCTGGGATCCTCCGCGGCGATCAGCGGCGCGGCGCAGGCGGGCCTGGAGCGTACCATCGAGATTCTCGCGACGAAGGGGCTGGCGCCGCCGGTGACGGTGAACGTGCGGCCCTGGTACAACCCCGGGCTTCGCAGTGCGGTCTACATCGTGCCGGGCATCATCGGCGTACTGCTCTCGATAACCATGGTCGTCATCGCAGGCGTCGCGATCGTGCGCGAAAAGGAGCGTGGCACGCTGGAGCAGCTCGTCGTCACACCGATCGGCAAGACCAGCCTGATGCTGGGCAAGATCATCCCGTTCCTGCTGGTGGGATTCGTCCAGGTCACGGTGGTCCTGGTGCTGGGCCGGCTGCTCTTCCACGTGCCTTTCCGCGGCAACCTGCTCAACCTCTACATCGTGGCCCTGCCGTTCATCGTGGCCAGTCTTGCGGTGGGGCTCTTCGTGTCGACCCTGGTGAGCACCCAGGCCCAGGCGATGCAGCTCGGCTTCTTCTATTTGTTGCCCAACATCCTGCTTTCCGGCTTCATGTTTCCGCGTGAGGCGATGCCGGCGCCGGCGCAATGGCTCGGCGCGGCGCTGCCGCTCACCTATTTCCTCAGGGTGCTGCGCGGCGTGCTGCTCCGCGGCACGGGATGGGATGCGTACTGGAAGGAAACGCTGATGCTGGTGGGCTTCTCGGTCCTGCTGATCGCGCTCAGCGTGCGGCGCTTTCACAAGACGGTGGAATGACGGCACCGGTCCCCTCCCCGTCCCCCTTCGCGCCCCGGCCGCAGGACGCCGAGCGGCAGGCCGAGCTCGACCGCATGAAGCGGTCGGCCACCGGCATGGTCGCCCTGGCCGCGGCGCTGTTCGTCGGGGCGAGCCTGTTCGAACACCGCTATCCCTGGCTGGGCTACGTGCGCGCGACCACCGAGGCCTCGGTGGTCGGCGGGCTGGCCGACTGGTTCGCCGTGACCGCGCTCTTCCGCCATCCGCTCGGCATTCCGATCCCCCACACCGCGATCATCGGGCGGCAGAAGGACCGGATCGGACGGATCATCGGGAATTTCGTGCAGCAGTATTTCCTGGCGCGCGAGGCGGTGAGCCAGAAGCTCCGCGGCATGCACATCGTCGAGCGGATCATGCGCTGGCTGAGCCAGCCGGAGAACGGCCAGCGAATCGCGGCGCAGGTGGCCAGCGGGCTGGCCAAGACGCTGGAGGCGCTCCCGGACGAGCAGATCCGCGAGCTGATCCGGCACAGCGCGGTGGACCGGATCCGTGCGACCCGGCTCGCGCCGGTGCTGGGCAAGACCCTCGGCCTCGTGGTCGCGGGCGACCGGCACCACGAGCTGCTCAACCAGACCATCAAGCTGGCAGCGCAGGCCGTGAGCGAGAACCGCGCGCTGATCCGGCAACGGGTCAAGGCGGCGACGCCCTGGTGGATGCCGGGCGCCATCGACGAGCGGATCTATCTGCGCATCGTCGCGGCCACCGAACAACTGCTGCAGGAGATCAGCGCCGACCCCAGCCATCCGGTGCGGGCCAAGTTCGACCAGGCGCTGCACGAGTTCGTGGAGCGGCTG
>CAYNNS010000025.1:6173-14605 GCA_964398345.1 uncultured Gemmatimonas sp.
CCATCCGGTGCGGGCCAAGTTCGACCAGGCGCTGCACGAGTTCGTGGAGCGGCTGCAGCATTCGCCGGAGGCCGGCGCGCGCGCCGAAGCGCTCAAGGAGGAGTGGCTTTCCGAGGAGGCGATCGCGGAGTTCACCTCCTGGGTGTGGGACTCCACCCGCAAGGCGGTGACCGGGTACGCCAGCCGGAGCGAGGGCAGCGAGCCCGGCCCGCTGGCGCGGGGCTTGAGCAGCTTCGGCCGGACGCTGCTGGAGAATCCGGCGCAGCTCGCCGAGCTCGAGGAATTCGCGATCGGGCTGATCGTGGACGTCATCGAACAGCACCGCCACGAGGTGGCGGATCTCATCGCGCAGACCGTGGCGGGATGGGACGCCGAAGCGACGTCCCGGCGGATGGAGCTGGCGGTGGGTCGGGACCTCCAATTCGTGCGGATCAACGGGACGCTGGTGGGTGGGTTGGTGGGATTATTGATCTACGCGGTACCGAGGTTGTTTGGATAAAAAGCCGGGAGCCCAGGCGCAGTTAGTTCCGTAACCAGTCCGTTACACTACCGTTGCAAGCCCGTCCTCTGCCATTGACTCGGCCCGGCGAGTTTCCGCGCGCGAGGAACAGCAAGCTCCTCGCCGATAGGACACTCTCCCACAGGAGTCTCGTCCATGCAGGGTCCGGTTCGTAAGTACTTCGTCGCTGCCGCCGTCCTTTCCCTCTCCTTCATCGCCAGCACCGCCCGCGCCCAGATCACGTCGGGATCGATTACGGGCACGGTGACGGACTCGGCATCGGGGAAACGGATTCCGGGGGCCGACGTGATCGTAGTCCACCAGCCGACGGGCACGCGCGTCGAGCTCAAGAGCCGGACCGATGGCCGGTTCGTCGCCGACAACCTGCGCGCAGGTGGTCCGTATACGGTCACGGTGCGCATGATCGGCTACCGGCCGGTGCATCGGGGCGAGGTGCGGGTCCAGCTGGGAGACGCGACGGCGCTGGCGTTCAATCTGTCTCCCGCCGTGGTGCAGCTCGAGGAAGTCAACGTCGTCGGCCAGCGCGAAGAGGTCGTGCAGAAGTCCGGCCCGACCATCGCGATCGCCGAAGTCAAGATCACCTCGATTCCTACGACGTCGCGGAGCCTCCAGGATCTGACTCGTTTGAGTCCGGAAGGCACCGGCATCACCTTCGGCGGGTCCAACTACCGCTACAACAACCTCACGATCGACGGCGCCATCAGCAACGACGCCTTCGGCTTCAGCCAGTCGTCGGGCCAGGCCACGGCGTCGGTGCCGACGGGCACGCCCGGCGGGCTCGCCCGCACCCAGCCCATCTCGCTCGACGCGATCGACCAGGTCACGGTCAAGCTGGCCCCATTCGACGCGAAGGTCGGCAACTTCACGGGCGGCTCGATCAACGCGGTCACCCGCGGCGGCACCAACAAGACCACGCTCTCGGTCTATAGCTTCGGGCGGAACGCCCGCGTCACCGGCAACGGCCTCTCGGGCGAACTGCCGAGCGATTTCCACGAGTACCAGCTCGGCGGGCGGCTCGGTGGTGCCTTCAAGAAGGACAAGGCGTTCTTCTTCCTGAACGGCGAGATCACCCGACGCGACGATCCGGTGCTCTTCGCGCCGGGTTCCGCCGGCGCGCGGCTGACGCAGGCGCAGGCCGACCAGATCGCCGCGGCGACGATGGCGTACGCCGCGAACGCGGGTTACGCCGGGTACAACCCCGGCAACGTGCAGAACTACGTCATTCCGGCGAATTCCGAGAAGCTTTTCGGCCGCTTCGATTTCAACCTGAACAGCCGGCACACGCTCACTATCCGCGACAACTTCGTCAACGCCACCGCCGGCAACCTCGAGCGCGGCCAGTCGCTCACCAAGCTCGCGTCGGCCGACTTCAACCACCTGAGCAAGACCAACTCGCTGGTCACCCAGCTCAAGAGCCGGATCGGTGAGTCGTCGAACAACGACCTGATCTTCGGCTTCAGCGTCGTGAGCGACCGGCGCCAGCCCTTCGCGGAGTTCGGCGGCGGAACCCAGATCTTCCCGCAGATCGAGATCGTCGATGGCAGCTTCGGCCAGGCCAACCTCGGCAGCGACCGGGAGTCCGCGGTGTACCGGCAACGGACCCGGACCTTCGAGCTGTCGGACAACCTGACCGTGAACAAGGGCATGCACACCATCACCCTCGGCACCCACAACGAGTGGTACCGGGTGCGCTACACCTTCGCGAACTCGTACAACGGCCGCTGGCAGTATCCCAGCCTGGCGGCGTTCCTCGCGGAAAAGCCGAGCCGGATCCGCGCGACCTACATTCTCGGTGACAACTCGATCGACGCGGTGCGGAGCACCCCTGGCGCGGACTTCAAGGTGTTCAACCCGACGCTGTACCTGCAGGATGAGATCGCGCTCAGCAAGACGCTGAAGGTGACGCCGGGAGTGCGGCTCGAGGCGACCTTCACCGACTCGCCGACGCAGCAGGCCGGATTCGCGACCTTCAGCAGCCTGACCAACGGCACGGCGACGACACCGTTCGCCTCCTACAGGAGCGACTACGGCACGTCCTTTACCGTCGCGCCGAGGCTGGGCTTCTACTTCGATCCCAAACAGGATGGCTCGGTGGTGGTGCGCGGCGGTGCCGGCGTGTTCCAGGGCCGGATGCCGTTCGCCTGGTTCGCCTATCCGTTCCTCAACAACGGGATCTACAGCGCGAACGTCGACTTCCGCCCGACCTACACCGCCGCGCTGACCAAGGTGCCGTTGATCGCCGATCCGCAGCACCAGAAGGACATCAACACCATCTACGGTGCCGGAAATCAGTTCGAGATCAATCTGATCGACAATCACTTCGTGCAACCCCGCGTGGCGCGTTTCAACCTCGGTCTCGACTTCCCGGTGCCGGGTAAGGTCCGGGGCACCCTGGAAGGGACCTACACGAAGACGATGAAGGACATCTACTTCAAGAACATCGATACGCCGGTCGCGGCGGGGAACTTCGGCGGCGCGGACACCCGGCCGTTCTTCGGCGCCACGCGGCTCAACGGGCCGACCGGCAGCAACTCGTCGACCGCCAACCCCTACTCGTCGGTCTTCCTCCTGGTGAATACGAACATGGGCTTCCGGTACAACATCACCGGCAGCCTGCAGCGGGACCTCGACCTCGGCCGCGCCACGACGCTCAATCTCTACGGCGCCTATACCTATGGGCAGTCGAAGGACGTCGCGAACGGCCAGCGCAATTCACCGCAGTCGAACTGGGAGTACAACCAGCAGGTGACGCCGAACGTGCCCGTGCTGACCTGGTCCAACTTCGACGTGCGGCACCGCGTGCTGGCGACGACGGCGCTGCAGCACGACTGGGGCACCCGGGCGAGCACCAAGCTGTCGCTGGTGTACAGCGCCTCGTCGGGCACGCCGTTCAGCTACGTCTACAACAACGATCTGAACAACGACGGCTCGAGCAACAACGATCTGATCTTCATCCCCAAGGACGCGAGCCAAATCACTCTGACGACGAACAACTGGAGCGCGCTGGATGCGTTCATCACGGCGGATCCCTACCTGAATGCGCACCGCGGGCAGTACAGCGAGCGGAACGGGCCGCGGACGCCCTGGAGCAAGCGGCTGGATCTCCGGGTGGTGCAGGACCTGGCCTTCATCGGCGGGAGCTCGCCGCACACGTTCGAATTGACGCTCGACGTCCTCAACTTCAGCAACATGTTGAGCGGCAAGTGGGGCAAGCAGTACTACGTGCCGAACCTGAACAACCAGGACGTGTTCTCGGGGCTCAGCTTCACCGGCTCGCGGACCGCCGGGACGGCACCCTCGTTCACCTTTGCGCCGCCGACGGCGGGAACGACGCCCTACCAGATCGACGACTTCACCTCGCGGTGGCAGATGCAGCTCGGACTGCGGTACGTCTTCTAAGCGCCAGCGGGTACCGCAGTCGGCGAGGGCCTCCGAGTGGAGGCCCTTTGCCTTGGTTCAACCGGAGGGCAGCGGGGTGATCCGATCGTCAATCAAGCTGATGCCCCGCGCCCGGATGTCATAGCGGGTTCGCAGGACGGCGCGGCTCCGGGTATCCACCCAGATCGTGGCCGGGGCCCCCGGGACGTCGACCGACACGACCCACGCCTCGCGCCGCGTGCCGAGCGCGGGGAACTCCAGCAGCGAGCGCTCACGGACCGCGACCGCCATGGGGACCCGGCCGCCGCGTTCATAGATGAAAAAGGGCAGCTCGGTCCTGAACGCAGGGGCGAGCGGCAGCGCGGCGACCACGAACTCGATGATGTTGGAGTCGAAGATGCTGCCGCCCAGATCCTGGCGAACCGCTTCAATGCGAGTCGCGGAATCGGGGGAGGTCGGGATGGTCGTCACCACACCGCTCGCCCCGGTTGCGGCAAACTCGAATCGCATGGTGCGAGTCGGCTGATGGGAGCGGTGGGATACCGCCCGTAAGGTCGGGAGCTCGGCGATCGCGGTATCCACGATCGTCCCGCCGCCACCGGGAAACCGCTGCGCTATCTCGAGGAGCCGGACGCCGTCGGACCCCCGCAGGGCGCGCAGTACCAGCGTCCTCGTGCCGGCACTCGAGTCCTGGTCGCCGTGGCCGATGGATCGCCGGAAGACCACGGTATCCGGTCCGGCCCGGAATGGGGGTTTGACCGTGAGACCAGGCACCACGCTCGGGCCTGGCGCCGCACCCGAAGCGCAAGCCGTCAGGCCCAGTGCGGCAACGACGAGACTTCTCATGAGAGCTCCTTTTGCCCAGGGGCGATGCGCGGCGCCCTATTAGTGTTGCAGGAGCTTGCGGGAAGCCACACCCAACTAAGGAACTCCACAATGGGCATGATCGATCCGATTCTCATGGAAATCGAGCAGGAATCCAAAGCCACGCGCCGTGTGCTCGAGCGGGTCCCCGCCGACAAGCTCGGCTGGACCCCGCATCAGAAGTCCTACAGCCTCGGCCAGCTCGCCATGCACGTTGCAGGGATTTCGGGTCGCATCGCCGAAGCGATGCAGGGGGACACGTTCGAACCTCGCGCCGGAGCGACACAGCCGAAGGATCACGCGGAGATCATGCAAACCTTCGAGCAGGGCCTGACGAGGGCCAAGGAGATCTATCGCGGCATGGATGACGCGAAGCTGATGGGTACGTGGTCAGCCACGGTGAAGGGCAAGACCGTCATGACCATGCCGAGGATCGCCGCGATCCGTACCATCGCGCTCAACCACCTGTACCACCACCGCGGCCAGCTGTCGGTCTACCTGCGACTGCTCGAGGTGCCGGTGCCCATGATCTATGGACCGAGCGCGGACGAGAATCCGTTCATTTGAGCCGATGTTGACTCAGGCTCGGCGCCCCTCCTAGCGCAACCGGGGCAGGGTGCTCCATCGGGACCAGGAAGTCGGCGCGATCACCACCCGCACCGTCGGACGGGGGCCGGCTACCGGTTCCACGGCGGTACGGTACCCCGCGCGCGGCTTCGCCTTGAGCGGCGCGCCGCACCCATCCACGAAGCGACCGGCGCTCGCCGCGTCGTCGAAGACCAGGTACCAGAGCAGCGCGGGGCCACCGCTCGGGAGGCGGTACACCCGGAAGCGATCGCCGCCCCAGCCGGCGGCCGGGTTCGTCGTCACATCCGGCGAGCCCTTGAGCACCGCGGTGAGGATCTGTACGTCGAGCTCACCGAGCGTGTCCTCGTAGAGCACGTCGGCGCTGGAATCGGCGAAGCGGAGCGGCACCGGGGCATCGCCGGCCTGATAGCGATCGGGGTGCAGGATCTGCTCGGTGGACCGCGGCAGCGTCGCCAGGGCCGGCAGCGGCTGACCGGCCCGCGCCGAGTCCCACCAGTGCATGAACTCGGCGCCGTCGAGATAGGGAAAGATCAGCTCCTCCTGCAGCGCGAGCGGGGTGCGCGCGAACACCTGCATCGTGGTCTGCTGCGCCTTGATCTGCCCCCGGAAAAGCGACCAGAATTGCGGGTTAGCGAGCAGGTTCTGCCCCGGCGCCAGCACCTGGATCGACGCGAGGGTCGCGTGGCCCTCGAAGATCGCCTGCGCCGCGCTCTGCTGGTCGGCGTTGCCTTTGCTCTTCATGATCGAGTCGAGCGGCAGATACTGGTGCTGCAGCGCGTGGACCAGCTCGTGGGCCAGCACCAGCCGGAGCTGGACCGGGTCCGCGCCGCGCACACCGTAGAGCGTGCTGCTGCCGGGGTCGTAGAAGCCGGCCACCTGCTCGGTATACAGGTCGAGCAGGAGCGGCTTGAGCTCGAGCGTGTCCGGAATGAGACCGAGGAGCCGGTACACGGCCTGGATGCCCTGCTCCCGGCTGGGTGGGAAGTCTTCCTCCAGACGGCCCACCAGATACTCGCGCACCTCTTCCCTGCTCTTCAGCGCGGACCGGGTCGGGCCCTTGAAGCGGAGGCCGGTGGCGCGTTCGACCGCGGGGCGCAGGCTGTCCACCAGGCGCGCGATCTCGTCGGGTTGCTGCTGCGACGGCGGGGTGCCGCGACAGCCGAGCAGCACGGCGAGACAGGTGGTCAGCTGGCGCATCAACCGACTCCGAGGTAACGGCGGTACCACTGGATGATCGCGGGACCGAGCAGAAAAGTCACCGCGGCGCCCACGGCGAGGAAGACGCCAAAGGGCACCAGCTTCTTCCTGCCGATCAGCGCGAGCGGCAGAAAGATCAGGGTGCCGAACACGGCGCCGAGGAAGATGGTCAGTAACACGCCCTGCCAGCCGAGGAAGGCGCCGACCATCGCCATCATCTTGATGTCGCCGCCGCCCATGGCCTCCTCCTTGAAGGCGAGTTTGCCGACCACGCCGACGAGCCAGAGGATCGCGAAGCCCACCGCGGCGCCGAGCAGCGCCAGCAGCAGTGCGTGGAGACCGCCGGCCGCGCTCAGGATCAGCCCGATGATGAGTCCGCCCCAGGTGAACTCGTTGGGGATGATGTATTCCCGCGCATCGGTCAACGCGATGCCGAGCAGCAGGGCGCCGAAGAGCGCGGCGGTCAGTCCGGTGAGGTTGAAGCCGTACCTGAGCGCGGCGCCGGCCCAGAGCAGACCGACGCTGAGCTCGACCAGCGGGTACATGATGCTGATCGGCTCCCTGCAGCCCTTGCACTTGCCGCCGAGCAATAGCCATGAAAAGACCGGAAGGTTCTCGAACCACTGCACCGGCCGGCCGCACCTGGGGCAGCGTGACGGCGGGCTGACCACGGATTGCTCGGCGGGGAGCCGGACGATGCAGACGTTGAGGAAACTTCCGATCACGAGCCCGAACAGGCCCGCGATGATGGCGCCCGGGAGGGCCTCAGTCACGGGTCAGCTCGTAGAGCAGGATCCCCGCGGCCACGCCGACGTTGAGCGACTCGGCGCCGGCCCGGAGCGGAATGCCGAGGCGCCCGTCGGCCCACTGCTCCAGCGCGGGGCGGATCCCGGCACCCTCGTTGCCGACGACGAGCGCGATCGGGCCGGCGTTGGCGCGGGGAGGTGGATCGCCGCCCTTGGTGGCGAGCAGCACCCGGGCGCGGTGCTCGATGGCCCAGGCGCGCAGCGCGGCCTCGTCGAGCTCGACACAGGCCAGCCGGAAACAAGCGCCCATGCTGGCGCGCAGGGTCTTCGGGTTACTCAGCTCGGCGGTGCCGGGGAGGGCTAACACGCCGGCGGCGCCGAGCGCGAAGGCGGTACGCACCAGGGAGCCGACGTTGCCGGGGTCCTGCACCGCGTCGAGCACCAGCACGGGCGCGCCGGTCCTGGGGCGGATGTCCTCGAGCTTCCAGCGCGCCGGCTCGACCACGGCCAGCACGCCCTGCGAGTGCTCGGTGGCCGACAGGCCGTCGAAGACGCGGGCGCTGAGCTGCTCGACGGGGTGACCGGCGCGCGCGAGGGCGGCTTTCAGGGCCCGGCCGCGCGGGGTAGCTTCCAGCGCCGGACTGGCGAGGGCGTAGCGGATCGCGGTGCCCGCCGCCAGCGCTTCCTCCACGAGGCGGATGCCTTCGGCGAGCGCGAGGCCGCGGCGTTCGCGGCCGCGCCGCAACCGGAGATCCCGCACCAGCGTGTGCAGTGACTGACTCATCGATGCAGATCGCCCTCACGATCGCGGGGTCCGATTCCGGCGGCCGCGCCGGCATCCAGGCCGACCTCAAGACGTTCCAGGGATTCCGGGTTTACGGCACCCCGGTCGTCCCGGGCGTGCACGCGCAAGGCCCGGGGCTATCCCACTCTCGCCGCCGAGTGGACCGTGGCCGCACCCCAGACCGGCGCTGCCGGCCCGGCCGACGAGGGGCGGGGACGGCGCCGGCGAAGGGCCTAGCCACCGCCCTTGGTCTAGGAGCGCGATCCTTCGAGACGGCAGCTGTCGCGGCTGCCTCATCCTGAGGAGCGCCCGAAGGGCGCGTCTCGAAGCACGAACAACCGTCACACTTTTAGCG
>CAYNNS010000025.1:14615-18832 GCA_964398345.1 uncultured Gemmatimonas sp.
GTGCTGCGCCGATACCAACGGGTTACCTTCGACCGCGACGGCATCCAGCCCGACCTCAAGACGTTCCAGGGATTCGGCGTGTACGGCACCTCGGTCGTCACGGCGGTGACGGCGCAGAATACCCGCGGGCTCCGCGCGGTGCATCCGGTGCCCGCCGAGACCGTCGCGGCTCAGCTCGACGCCCTGGCCGAGGACCTGCCGCCCGCCGCCTTCAAGACCGGCATGCTGGCGACCGCAGGGATTGTGCACGAAGTGGCAGCGGGCATCCACCGGCACGGTTTCGCAAACTTTGTGCTCGACCCGGTCCTGCGCGCCGGCTCAGGCGCTGCGCTCCTGACGCCGGATGCCGAACAGGCAATGCGCGAGACCCTGCTGCCGCAAGCCATGCTGGTGACACCCAATCTGGCGGAGGCGACCCGCTGGGCGGGGTTCCCGGTGACCGACGCCGCCGCGATGCGGCAGGCGGGAGCCCGGCTGCTGGAGTTGGGAGCGGCGGCGGCGCTGATCAAGGGCGGGCACCTCGAGGGAGCGGAGCTGGTGGACGTGCTCATAACCCGCAATGGCGCGCGCGAATTTCGCCACCCCCGCATCGCCCGCGCGACCCACGGCACCGGCTGCACCCTCTCGGCGGCGATCACCGCCGGCCTGGCGCTGGGCGAGCCCCTGGAAGCGGCCGTCGGCAAGGCGATCGCGTTCGTGCAGCGGGCCATCGCGGCGCCGAGCCCCGTCGGAGCGCAGGGGAAGCCGCTGGAACTTTGACCGGTCCCGGGTCACCGGTCACTGGTCACGTCAATCCAGCGCGCCGACAACCGCTTCGACGAGTCCCGCAAGCTCCTTCCCCGCCCTGCCCGCCACTTCCATCACTTCGTGGTGCGAGAGCGGGGTGGGGCTGATGCCGGCACCGGGGTTGGTCACCAGGGAAAAGCCGAGGCATTTCATGCCGAGCGCACGTGCCACGATGACCTCCGTGACGGTGCTCATCCCCACCGCGTCGGCGCCGAGCCGCTCCAGCATGCGGACTTCCGAGGGCGTCTCGTAGCTCGGTCCCAGCAGGCCGGCATAGACCCCCTCCTCGAGGGTCATCCCGAGTTTCCGGGCGGTCTCCCGCGCGAGACCGCGCAGGGCGCCGTCGTACGCCTCGCTCAGATCGGGAAAGCGCTCTTCACCCTGGCGGGCGTGACCCACCAGTGGGTTCCGGCCCGTGAGATTGAGGTGGTCGGAGAGCAGCATCATGGTCCCGTGCCCGAACGTCCGCCGGATGCCGCCCGCCGCGTTGGTCACGATGAGGCTGCGGATGCCCAGCGCCGCGAACACCCGCACGGGCAGGGCGGCGGCCTCGGCGCTGTAGCCTTCGTACATGTGGAAACGGCCACTCTGGGCCAGCACCGTCTTGCCCGAGAGCTGCCCGATCACCAGCTCCCCCTTGTGACCCTCGACCTTGGGAACATGAAAGCCGGGGATCTCGGCGTACGGGATCCGCAGCGGCTGGGCGATCCGGTCGGCGAGGCCGCCTAACCCGGAGCCCAGCACGATCGCGAGGCGGGGCTGCCGCCCGCCCAGCTTCGCCGCGACGGCGTCGCGGGCCGCGTGCACGTCGGCGCTCACAGGAGAATGCCGGCGATGGTGGCGGACATGTAGTTGGCGAGCGTTCCCGCCAGCATGGCGCGCAGGCCCAGCTTCGCCAGATCGCTCTTGCGCGTGGGGGCCAGCGCGCCGATGCCGCCGATCTGGATGCCGACCGAGCTGAAGTTGGCGAACCCCGCGAGCGCGAATGAGGCGATGGTGAAGGAGCGGGGATCGAGCGCGGCTTTCATGGGCCCGAGCTGCGAGAAGGCGACGAACTCGTTGAGCACGGCGCGGGTGCCCAGCAACCCGCCGATCGCGCCGCTGTCGTGCCAGGGCACCCCCATCGCCCAGGCAATCGGGCGCCCGACCCAGGAGAGCACCGTCTGGAGGTTCTCCGGGAACCAGCTCGCCCAGCCGTGGATCGCGCCCATCGCCCCGTTGAGCAGCGCCACCAGGGCAATGAAGGAGACCAGCATCGCGATCACGTTGAGCATCAGGTGCAGCCCCTCGCCGGTGCCCCGCGCAGCGGCGTCGATCACGTTCACATCGGTCTTGGGGATTTCCAGCTTGACGTTGCCGAAGGTTTCCGGCGTCTCGGTTTCGGGCTGGAAGAGCTTGGCCATCATGATGGTGCCGGGGGCGGTCATGATCACCGCGGTCAGCAGGTGCCGCGCTTCGATGCCGAAGGCGATGTACGCCGCCATGATCGAGCCCGAGATGTGGGCCATGCCCGCGGTCATCACGGTCATGAGCTCCGACATCGTCATCTTGGGCAGGAACGGCCGGATGGTGAGGGGCGCCTCGGTCTGCCCCATGAAGATCGACGCGGCGACGTTCAGGCTCTCGGCGCCGCTCGCGCGCATGATCTTCGCCATGACCACGGCGAATGCCCGCACCACGAGCTGCATGACGCCGAGGTAGTACATGATCGCGAACAGCGCCGAGACGAAAATGATCGCGGGCAGGATCTGGAAGGCGAAGATCACGCCGAGCGTCGAGTTCGGCTTGCCCAGTTCACCGAAGACGAAGCTGGAGCCGATATACGAGAAGTGCAGCACCGCGGTGACGAAGTCCCCGAGCCGGCGGAAGAGCTCCCGGCCGAAGGGCACTCGCAACACGAAGATCGCAAAGACTACCTGGAGTCCCAGTCCCCAGGCGACGGTCTTCCAGCGGATCGCCTTCTTGTTGGCGGAGAAGGCGAAACCGATCGCGAGAATCAGCGCCATGCCGAGGAGGCCGGAGAGGCGCGTCGTGAGAGGCGTAGTGGCGGTCTGGCGGTCTGGCGGACTGGCGGTCGGGGTCTGACTGTCAGGCGGTGCGGCTGTCCGGCTCACCGCCTGTCCGACTGGTTGTTGGGCCATCAGCTTGCCGATGCTGCGGCCCGCTGCGCCGGGAATGGTCCAGGCCCCGATGATTCCCACGCAAATCAGCCCCACGGCGTAGAGCCAGGACCGGAAGAAGGGGAGGCGCTTCACGCGGCCTCCAGCTCTTGCTTCACCCGCTGGAGCATCGCCTGGCGCTCGGGCCAGGGCAGGAACGCCGCCGCAAAGCCGTTGAGAATCATCTCGTAGATCTCCTCCTGGGTGAAGCGGAGATTCTGGTGGGCCGTCCAGTACTCGTCGCTGAGGCTGACGCCGCTCATCAGCCAGCTGTCGGTGCAGAGCGTCACCGCGAGGCCGGCGTCGAAATAACCGCGCACCGGGTGCTGCGAGGGATGGCCGACGACACGGGTCTGCACGTTGCTGGTGATGTTGGTCTCGATCAGGATGCGGCGGTCGCGCACGAAATCCTGCAGGCCGGGATTCTCGCGGAGCCGGGTGCCGTGCCCGATGCGCATGGCGTGGCAGCGACGGATGGCCTCGGACACCGAGGCCGGACCGTAGGCCTCGCCGGCGTGCACCGTGATACCGAGGTTCCCGGCGAGGGCGAGGTCGAAGGCGGCGCCGTGGACGCCGGGCGGAAAGCCGGCCTCGCCGCCCGCGAGATCGAAGGCGACCACGCCGAGATGCTTGGAGCGCACCGAGAGCTCGGCGATCTCGATGGAGCGGTCGGGCGGGTAGTGGCGCAGCGAGCAGTTGATGATCCCTGTCCTTACCCCGAAATCTTTCTCCCCACGCTTCAGGCCGCGGTGCTCAGCCAGCAGCACCTCTTCCATGCTGAGGCCGCCGTGGGTGGACAGGTGCGGGCAGTAGCGGACCTCGAGGTAGCGCAGGTTGTCCTGCGCCGCGTCTTCCACCATCTCGTAGGCCACGCGCTCGATGGCCTCGGGGGTCTGCAGCAGCGCCACGGTGATGTCGAAGCGGGTGAGATAGTCGGTGAGATTCCGCGCGTCGCTCACCAGCATGTAGCGCTTGAGTCCCTCGGGATCCGAAACCGGCAGCTCGTACTTGGCGGTCTTCGCCAGCTCGATCATGGTCTCGGGCCGGAGCGAGCCGTCGAGGTGGTTATGCAGCTCCGCCTTGGGCAGGCGGGTCAGCAGCTCACGCGTGAGCATCGGGAGCCTCGGCGGAGCGACGGGCGCTCACGATAACCCGCACGATCGCCCCGGGGAAGAGCGGCTGGTCGGGGGCCATGACGATCCCGCGCGCGTCCGTCAGGGTGGCGGCGCCGGCGGCGAGCCGCTCCGCCAGCGCGGGGTCGAGGGCGGCGAC